>NZ_MWQG01000006.1:0-133423 GCF_002210365.1 Fibrobacter sp. UWH1 | reverse complement strand
TGGAACCCGCCGATAAGGTGACGGAAACGTTTACAGGCAAGGAACGCGACGACGAGACCGAGCTGAATTACTTCGGCGCAAGATACCTGGATCCTATGCTCGGATTGTGGACAAGCGTGGACCCCAAGCGACAATTCGCAAGCCCGTATTTGTATGCGGGGAATGGAGTGAATCCCGTGAATGGGGTGGATGATGATGGGAAAGCCTTTAATCCTTTTGGTTTGTTGGTTGGTGTTGGGACAGGTGTTGCTGCATCGTGGGATGCTCAGGCTGAATATAGGCGAGTTAGTGGAGAGAATTACAATCCCGTGACAGAAACTATTGTAGGCGTGGTTACGTATGGCGCCTATGTTGCTGCCGGAGCTGTGGGTATCAATGGAGGTCTTCTTAAGGCTACACTTTTAGGTGGTCTTGTTGGAGGATTAACTAGTGGTGGCTCAACGGCATTTGCTGAAATTCTAGGGTCAGAAAAACTTGAAGGTTTTGATGGAGATAAAGTTGCTGAAGATTTTACTAAAGGGTTCGTGACAACTGCGTTCGGAGCAATGATGGGCGCTGGTGCTACAGAATTATTGGGTGGAGCTGCTCCTGCGGGCTATGTTGCTCCTTCCTCTGCGGAAGCTATCGGTGGTGCTGTTGGTGGTGCTGCTGGATTCGTTCTTGACCAATGTACAACGTCAGAATGGAATAAGGAATTTGCCGAATGATTTATTTTATTGCAAGTATTCCTTTTACTGTTGTGTTTCAAATACATGTTTCGGCGTTGAATAAAACTAAAAATCGTAAGTTTTGGCATTTTTTTTTACAAATACTAGTAGGCCCCGTTTTTTGTTTTTCTTTTTTTGGTCCAGCATTTTTAGGAGCTTGTATGAACGATTCCAGAATTGCTGAAGGAATTAGTATTTACACAACTTCTTTAGTTTTTCTATTTAATATGTCTAGATTTTTTTATGAATTAGTTCGATATGGGAAGGAAAATGAAAAGAAATAATTGGGTTGAATATTGATTAGTATTTTTTTGGTGCACCCCTTAAATGTATCCGTTGTCCTTTTTTAAGCAACAAGTTGCTAATTGCTGTCCGCCATTTGGCGAGCAGGTGGACTTGATGGAACCCGCCGATAAGGTGACGGAAACGTTTACAGGCAAGGAACGCGACGACGAAACCGAGCTGAACTACTTCGGCGCAAGATATCTCGACCCCATGCTCGGATTGTGGGTGAGTGTGGATCCGGCTCGTCAGTTTGCTAGTCCGTATCTGTATGCGGGGAATGGAGTGAATCCGATTTCAAGTGTTGACAATAAGGGCAATTATATGGTAAGGCAACGAGGGGGATCTTATAAGATTCGTCCAATGAGCTATAGCGAAGCTACTGTCGGATGGGTGATAAGAGACTTTGCTGTTGCTGCAGCTTCCATTGTTGGTGCATATCTTTTGACAACAGGTACGGCAGCAGCTGCTTTTGTTGGAGGATCGACTGCTTTATATGGCGCTACAAAAGGATTTGTTACAGGGGGAACAAATCGACTTGGTGGAGCTTCTATTGGAATAGGAGAAGCCGGAGTTCAGCATGTTACGGAAAGAATTATTATTGAAGGATCAGCAGCTGTTGGAAAGACAATGGCCGTCGGCTTAAATGCTTTTGATGCCTTGCTTGGTGCTTCAGATTTGTATTCAAAAGCCGATGATGAAGCTTTTATTGAAGATTTTAACAACAGCTTCGCAAATTGTAACAATGGAGGAGATTGTAATTCATTCCCGACACAACGTGCTGCAGAAGAGTTTGCGGAAGGTCTTGGCGGTGGTAGGGTTGATGTTGGTGACATTATAGTTGAAAAAGAGTGATTTGATATGAAAAGGTGTATCTTATATATTTTGGCATATGTCTTTTTTTCGGTAACGTACATTCTCATCTTTGATCCATGTCCAAAGATTTGTGTTTGGTCTTTTGTTCCGCCGTTTTTCTTTTGGTTGATATTTGTGTTGATGCATTCTCATGGTTGGAAAACAAATGCAGATGTTGTATCGGCACAAATGAAAAGTGGAACATTATTTGATTACGAACATGATGATGAGTTTGACAGAGCTTTGATGAATAAACCTCGTGATGAGAAATTCATTTTAATGGATAAGTATTTAAATCATGATTTTATTCATAATCCTGAGGATGATTTGTTTGATGAAAATATGAAAAAATTAAAGGTGAATAAAAAAGATTCAGAAACAACAATGGTCAAGCGTAATACTCTTAAGGAAAAACCATAACTATCACTACAAACAAGGGTCGCGCCTTCATTGGTGCGGCCCTTTTAAATTGCAAGAATGTCCTAGGGTTACAGTGCCTTGATTACAGCAGTTCCTGAACCCAATTGGGCAATATCTCGGCGTACTGCTTATACAAGGCTCCGTCAACCATTCTGCAAATCAGCTTAGGCAACTGATTGTCGACGGAATTGTCGTAGATGTAAGCTCTGTCTACTATGGAAATTGCGACGGCAGCATTCGCTAGTGACTTGTAGTAGCGGGTCACGATTTTAGAAATAGGGACTTCGTGGCCGCCTGTGAGGAAACGGTTTGTTACACGAAGAACGTTAATCGACGGCTTTTCTGTGCATACAAAGAAAAATCGTATGAAGAACCCTGCATCTTTTGCCTTGCGTATGAATTCAAGCTTCTCGTCTGAGGAAAAAACGGTCTCAAAGACGAAGTTTTTCTTTTCTTCAAGGCATTTGTAGCGAAGCTCGGTAGAATGCTGAGCTGCTTTTAGCACTGCTTCGGGGGAATTCCAGTTTCCGAACATTTCTTGGGCGA
Organism: Fibrobacter sp. UWH1; assembly: GCF_002210365.1. Lineage (NCBI taxonomy): Bacteria > Pseudomonadati > Fibrobacterota > Fibrobacteria > Fibrobacterales > Fibrobacteraceae > Fibrobacter > Fibrobacter sp. UWH1. Next base: position 130,613 of record NZ_MWQG01000006.1, on the reverse strand, counting down.
TGTTGTCCGGGTTGATATAGACGCTATCGGCGGCCCATTCATTTTCAAGCAACTGAATGGTCGTAGTAGTCTTTCCGGAACCGTTTGGACCGGCAACAATGCATAGTGTCGGTTTCTTTTCGCTCATAGCAAACCAAGACGTAATTTTTTCTGGGCGATATTTGAAGCGACTTCTGCACGCATACGATCCATAGCCTCTTCTGCCTTGCGGGAGGATTCACGTGCTGCTGCACCGACCTTTTCCATAAGGGCTTCCAGCATTTCGTCGGAAGGCTCCTCCATGGATGATAGCCTGTATTTTTTCAGTTCTTCATCTGCCATGTCTGTAAATATATGAAAAAAATGTGATGAGTTAATACGTCGTTTTGTCCAAACCCCTGAAAATTTCCTATGATTGGAGAGGAATGCCGGTGGAGTTCAGGATGGAAAGTAAGTCGCGTACGACGGTTCCGGCAGGTGATTATGCAGCCAAAATTTCTCCGTTCTTGTAGCACGCGTCGATATATTCTCGAGATTGGTAAAACAAGTCGGAATTGTAGTTTGAAATCTTTGCCGCAAGCCAGGACCTGAAAATTTCTTTGATTCCAGAAATGGAGTCTTTTTGAGCAAAGTTGTCTTCTACAAGACGTGCGAAGACATCCCCGATGTCCCAATAGTCGGGCACAGTGTATTTGCAGCTGGCTATATTGTCAAATGATCCCAATGGTATGTTGTTCCTGACAATAAAGTCGTCGGCCACTTTTTCGATGGGTTCGCAGTGAAATACATCCTGATAATTGTAAATTCGGTCGACATCTTTTCCGAGTAGTTCAACAACACGAGATCGCTCGTTCTTCGTTATTCGTCCAATGTACTCAATGAGGCTGCATGTATAGAATAAAGCTGTATTCTTAATCATGAACTTCCCTCGCTGTTACAAAGGTCAATGAACTAATTGCGTTCTGGGTGCTAAAGCAAATCTGGTGTGTTGGGTACTTGAATTTAGCCAGGTCCCAAAATGCTTCCCTAGAAATGGTCCCATCTAGAAAACTTTGGACGTAATTAAAGATGGTGTCATCCGCCATGGGCCCTTCAATAACGTCATAATCGTGTTTGACGCCTTGTCTGCAGGCGACGATAAAGTCCAACCATTCGTCGGTCATCTTTTCAAATCTTAGAATATTTAGAGAAGGGTCTTCTTTATAATCATAGACGTTCACAAAGCCTTCACCAAATCGAGTCGCCCATCGGATCGCCTGTTGTTCGATGGAAGTGCAGTAAAAACCGAAATAAAAGTCTTTGTTGTACTTTGAGACTCTTACTTCTGGATGCTCAACAATTTGTGTACTTCCATGGAAAATCTGCATAACCCCAATATAGATAAAATTTTTTGTAAAAATTCGTCAGTCAGATTTTGTTTCATGACATAAAATCGTTCAAAAGATAGGTGTTTAGTGAATTTTTGAACGCACTATTCACAAACGCATGAAAATTTCCTATGATTGGAGAGGAATGCCGGTGGAGTTCAGGATGGAAAGCACACGAGTTTGCAGTATAGGCGATATGGACGCTGGAGGCGTCAACATGCCGCAGGGCCTGGGCCGCTACATGCCCGAGGACGCCTCGGCACCAGTAGTGCCATCGACGACTCTCGACGAAAATGGAAAGCCGACCGACTGGAGCATATTCAATCCTAAATTCGAATGGTATCTCAAGAACCACCGTGGTGGCCATGCGCAGTTGTCTATAAACTTATATGCAGAATGCAATCTGTTTATCCATCATAAAGTTTAGGGCTCGTTTGGACGAGCTTGCTTTGAACCGCCATTAAGTTATGCTGATTCTATTATTCGTGGTGAAAATCGTGTCCCACGGCACAGTTTGTGAAAAAAAAGGCACTCGGTGGAACCGAGCGCCTTTTTGAGAGCGAGAGCTACCGGAGGTTTTATAAACCCGCGGATTTGCTCGAGCGGTCTCTTTGTGAAAAAAGGCCACTTGGTTAGAAACCAAGTGACCTTTTCAACTTTTTAGTTAAGCGAGCGGTGCTCGCTAACTATTAAAGCTTGTCGTTAGAACCAAGAACGTCGACGATCTTGTGTTCGTACATCTTCTGCATGTTTTCGCGAGCCGGCTTCAGGTACTGACGCGGGTCGAAGTGATCCGGGTGTTCGTTGAAGTACTTGCGAACTGCAGCAGTCATAGCGAGACGGCTGTCGGAGTCGATGTTGATCTTGCAAACTGCAGACTTGGAAGCCTTGCGGAGCTGTTCTTCCGGAATACCAACTGCATCGGGGAGCTTACCGCCGTTTTCGTTGATGGTCTTAACTTCGTCCTGAGGAACGGAAGAAGAACCGTGGAGAACGATGGGGAAGCCCGGGAGCTGCTTTTCGATGGCTTCGAGAACGTCGAATGCCAGGGGAGGCGGAACCAGGATGCCGTCAGCGTTGCGAGTGCACTGTTCCGGCTTGAACTTGTAAGCACCGTGAGAGGTACCGATGGAGATAGCGAGGGAGTCGCAACCGGTACGGGTAGCGAAGTCAACGACTTCTTCCGGCTTGGTGTAGTGAGATTCTTCAGCGGAAACTTCGTCTTCAACACCAGCGAGAACACCGAGTTCAGCTTCGACGGTAACGTCGTGAGCGTGAGCGTATTCAACAACCTTCTTGGTGAGGGCGATGTTTTCTTCGTACGGGAGGTGAGAACCGTCGATCATAACGGAAGAGAAACCGTTGTCGATGCAGTCCTTGCACAGTTCGAAGGAGTCACCGTGGTCGAGGTGGAGAACGATCTGCGGATTTGCGCAGCCGAGTTCCTTGGCGTATTCAACAGCACCCTGAGCCATGTAGCGGAGGATGGTGCCGTTTGCATAGTTACGAGCACCCTTAGAAACCTGCATGATGACCGGAGACTTCTGCTTGACGGAAGCCTGAACGATAGCCTGCATCTGTTCCATGGTGTTGAAGTTGAAAGCCGGGATAGCATAGCCACCAGCAACAGCCTTAGCAAACATTTCCTTGGTGTTAACCAAGCCGAGTTCCTTATAAGAAACTGCCATTTTTTACCTCTTGTTTTTGTAATGGCGACTTGCGCCGCCGGTTTAAGATTACAGGCGAGAATTTAGAAAATTTGAGCCATTTTGGAAACGTTTCCCGCCAAAATATGTGATTTATTGAGCCTGCAGGGCCTTGTCCTGGATAACCAGGTCAACGCGGCGATTCTTCTGGCGGCCTTCCTTGGTGGAATTGTCGGCGATAGGCATGCTCATGCCCAGGCCCTTGGCGGTCAGACGGCCGGCTTCGATACCCTGTTCGACCAGGAAGTTCATCACGTTGTCGGCACGCTGCTGAGAGAGCTTCATGTTATGTTCTTCGGAACCGGTATTGTCGGTGTTACCTTCGATAGACACGTTAAACTGCTGGTATACGGAGAGAATACCGGCGACCTTGGCCAGGCTGGTCTTCAAATCGGACTTGAGGGTGGCCTTGTTCACGTCAAACAGGATGTCGGACATAGAAAGGATAATGCCGCGGGCGTCCTTGGACACCTGGATCAGCTTGGACTGGAGTTCGTTCAGCTTGTTCATGGCATCCTGCTGGCGGGCTTCAGCCTTGGCACGCTCTTCGGCAAGAGCCTTCTTTTCGGCTTCCAGGGCGGCCTGTTCTTCGGCCAGCTTCTTCTGGAGTTCGGCCTGCTGCTTCTGCAGTTCCGCTTCACGTTCGCTGGCGGCCTTCAGGGCGGCTTCCTGGGCTGCAGCTTCTGCCTGGAACTTTTCCTGGTTCTGCTGCATTTCTGCCTGGAGACGTTCCTGCTGACGCTTGGCATCTTCGTTAGACTGGGCTAGGCGGGCCTTTTCTGCTTCGAGGTCGGCGGCCAGGCTAGACATCTTGCCGCTGCGGGCGTTGGCGATCTGTTCCTGGATGGCTTCGATGGAGCGGTTTGTGGCGGCGCGTTTCTGCCAGTTTTCTGCGATATGGTTGCGCAAGGTCTGGGTTTCGGCCTGCATCTTGGCGATTTCGGCGTACTTTTGGCACTTAGCGGCCAATGGGGGAATCTGTTCGGAATTCAGGTCGTCAATTTCTACAGCCTTCAATTCGTTGAGGGTGCCGTAGGCGTGGGCGAGGGTAAGCTTTGCAGAAATAGCGTTTGCCGGTGCAGAAGCCTTGGTGTCCTGGAGGGCGGCTTCACAAACTTCGGAAGCGGTGGGGGCGGGCTGACTTGCGACATCAGCTTCGGCGGCAAAACTCATGGATGCAGCCAGAATACCCAGTGCTAAAATTTTCTTGTTCATTACTTGGCTGCTCCTTCCTTATTGGTTTCCTTGTCGAGAATGCTCTGGTAGAGGAGCTTACGTTCTACGTCGGCTCGCAAATCGGCTTCAACCTTCTGGTCTTCGGCCTTGGCGGCATCGCGTTCGCTAGTAGCAATTGCCAACAGCAATTCAAGTTCACTCTGTTCAAGAAGAACCTGAGCCTGCTCATCTTCGCCGGCTTCTTTTAGAACCCTGGCGGAATCAATCTTGGCGGTGGCGCTTGCAGTGGCGGTGGGGTTGACGCTGTTTTCGCGGGCCACAGCCATCGTGGCCTCGGTCTTACCTATGGAATTGTTCAGTGGACCATGGTTTCCTGCACATCCTGTGAGTGCGGCGAAAGCAGCCAGGCTTAGGCTGCATACTATAACTTTAGCCTTCATTAGGCTCACTCCTATATTTGAAATTTTGTCTTTAAATTATAAAATATGCGGTTTATGTGCGCAGTATATCACAAAAAAAAGTTTTTTACTTGCGATAATATATGCATGAAAGTAGATTTTGGGGTGGTGTATGGTGGCGGAGTTGTTATGAATCGAATTTTTGTTTCGGCCTTTGTTTCGGGCCTTTTTTTCTTGTCGTCCGGGGCTTTCGCCAAGGTGGATTATCACCTGAACAAGGTGGCGAATCCGTCTGACGATGAATTGGATGCCTACGAGCATATTGCTGCCGCCATGGATTCCGCGGTGTACATGTACAACAAGTACACCCATATGACCAAGCACATCGAGGTCTATTATAACACGGGTGTGCAAACCGCCGACGCCAGCTATAACGGCACCATGCGCTTCGGATCGAACCGCTCCTACATGAAGGTGCGCACGGCCATGCACGAAATGGGTCACACCATGGGTATGGGCACCACCAGCGAGTACACCGCCATGCTTAAGGACGGCGTCTTTCAGGGCGAAACCGCACAGGCCAAGCTGAAGGAACTGACGGGGGATCCCACCGCCGTTCTCAAGGGCGATTCCCAGCATTTCTGGCCATACGGTCTGAATTACGATTCAGAACTTCACTCCGAAGAGGATTTGATTATCCATTGCCAGATTGTAGAAGCCATGTACCAGGACATCTTTAAGGAGAAGTTCTTTATGGAGGCCCGCGTAAGGTATATGTCCGACGATAAGTGCATGGGCATTACGGCAAGCAATGGCCTTGAGATGATGGACTGCTCCGCCGCTGGAACGGTGGCGAAAATCTGGAGCATCGGGGACAGCCCCGTTACCTACCGTTTTGAATTTGGCGACCGCGTCATTGACGTGCCTAATGAATCCACCGCGGCAGGCGTCGTTCTGAGTACCTATTCCTGGAATGCCGGTGCCCATCAGCGTTATGTGCTGGAGTCTGCGCCGGTAGGCAATTCTAACGCTTATTACCTGCAAAATTACAAGAGCAAGCTTTACCTGTTGCCGTCCGAAAAGAACGTTGTCCAGGACGAACGTAGCCGCAGTATTGAATCTGGCGTCTGGGTGCTTGACCAGGTGGAAGAAGGTTCTACAGGCGGTGACACCCTGGTTGCGGATACTTCGATGACAGATACTACGGTTGTGGATTCGTCTAACGTGGAGTCTATCGGACAGTCCGCAGGACGGGTGGTTGCCAAACCGCTGAACGTAATGCTGCCTTCAAGATCTTTTGATGTGATGGGTAGGTCTGTAAAGAAGAACCGCAAACAGGAAAAGTTCCGTATAGTATTCTGATAGTAAAATCTTTGGACGCTGAAGATCAAGTGCGATGATGACGCAAATGATCAAGCGAAGGGCCTCCTGCGGGAGGCTTTTTTCGTGAGGCGGGACTGAGGGGGATACAGGTGGGGTGTTGAGATGCTGAGATGTTGAGATACCGAAACAAGTTCAGCATGACATGGTTCAGCATGACGTTGAGCGGGGGGGGGGGCTTGGTTTGTTTCACTACGTTCAACAAACGAAAAGACCTTCTCAAAAGAGAAGGTCTTTTTCGCGGGATAGACGAGGCTTGAACTCGCAACCTCCGGCGTGACAGGCCGGTGCTCTAACCAAAATTGAGCTACCACCCCAAAAACGTTTCCGTTTTATTGGTAGTGGGCGATAACGGATTCGAACCGCTGACATTCTGCTTGTAAGGCAGACGCTCTGAACCAGCTGAGCTAATCGCCCGAATGGTGTGTTCAGAATTACTGAACGTCGTTCTTATCTTCTTTCTTGCCTTTCAAGAGAATTCCCAGAGGGATAACCACCAAGTAGGCGAGACAGAGAATAAGAGGTGCAACCGTAAGGGAAATCGGGTTTTCTGCAGGGCCAGTAGCGAGACAGATGAAACCGACTGCCAGCAAGATAACTCCAAGAGCAATAAGAACAAGATTCTTTTTTGTCATTGTGTTTCCTACCGTTTCACGATTACGAAGCCAAATATACAAAAGCAAAAATATTTGTCAAGGGAGAAAGAGAAAAAAAGTGAAATTTTTTAGGAGTGAGGTACAAGGTATGAGGACGGAGCTTCGACTCCTTTGGGCTAGATAATCGCACCGAAGGCGCCTAAGTTAGGTATGAGGTTTGAGGTATGAGGACGGAGCCTGCGGCTCCTTTGGGCTAGATAATCGCGCCGAAGGCGCCTTACTCATCGCTCACAGCTCGTATCTCATAAATCAAATCTACATCACAAGATCCCTCGACTCCACTTCGTTTCGCTCGGGATGACACCCGCTCTTCACTATCCACTGTTCACTAAAAAAGAGCCGTCAGCTAATCGCCCACGACTCCTTTATCCTTTAACCTTTAAACTATACGCTTTAACCTATCCGCTACTTCTGTCCCGGATACTTGACTCGGGTGTGGTATGTTCCGTCGAGGCTGGTGAGGAAAGCCTGTTCCAGCTTGAACAGTTCCTTCACAGACAAGTTACATTCGTTGAACTGACCTTCCATGAATCGACCTTCGATGGTGTTATGAATCATGGCGGTCAGAGCTTCGGGGGAGGTATCAGTCATAGATCGGCTGGTTGCTTCGATGATGTCTGCCAGCATAAGGATTGCGGTTTCCTTGCTCTGGGGCTTGGGACCCTTGTAGCTGTAATCCTTGATGTCGACCTGCGCTCCACTTTCTGCAGCCAGTTCCTTCGCCTTGTGGTAGAAGAACTTGATTTCAGAGGATCCGTGGTGTTCGCGAATACCGGCAGCCACCAAGTCAGGAATATTGTATTCCTTGGCAAGGCTAGCACCCTGTTCCACATGCTCCACGATAATCTTAACAGATTGAGCCGGGTCAATATTGTTATGGGGATTCACACCTTGCTTCTGATTTTCGGTAAAGTATTCAGGGCGCATGGTTTTTCCGATATCGTGGTAAAGAGCCATGACGCGGACCAACAGAGAATTTGCGCCGATACTATCGGCAACCTTTTCGGCCAGGTTAGAAACCTGAATGCTGTGGTGGAACGTACCCGGTGCGATTTCAGAGATGCGCTTTAATGCGGGACGATTAAAGTCAGACATTTCCATAAGCGTCAAAACCGTCGTAATACCAAAAACACGTTCAATCAAATGGATCAAAAGCACCGAGGCCAAGGAAGAACAGATGATCACGTTCATGCCGCCGACAATCATGTTCTGGTAGAAGGCTTCAAAGGAAAGACGGTTACGCAGGAGGAAGATGACGCAGATTGCTGCAGCCATGGCAATAACGCCAGAAAGGATACCCCACACAAACTGAACGCGATAGCGCATTCTAGCAAGAGGGTAGGTAGCGCCAAAGGTCACGCTGAAGGCGCAAATGGCAGCAGCAAGGTCATAACCGTTCAGCACACCAAAAATAAGAGCCGAGAATGCGCTGAAGGCAAATCCCAGACGGCGGTCAAAAAGCACGGTCGCCATAACAGGAGACAATGCAAACGGGTACAACCACATGAAGTCAAAATTTTCAGGCAAGATAGTCAATTCAGACCGGTTCAACGTTCCAGAAAGATTGTGGACAATCCAGAAAGCGACCAGCTGCAGAAGGACCAGCGAGGTGAAACTCCAAAGCTGGCGGGCGTCCTTGAACATGGTGCGGGAGGGAATATTCAGGAAGAACAGGAAGAACATGGTGATGATGATGACAAACACCAAGGCGTTACCGTAAATAGCGGTAAAGGTCTTGGAATTTTCTTCCTTCTGTTGAGCCTGCTGAAGTGCGTCAATCTTTTCAAGAATTTCCTTGGTAATGGGAGCGCCCTGAGTCACGATTTCCATGCCGCGGGGAACCATGCCCTTAATGAGGGTCACCTTGTTGCGAGCTTCTTCGCGGCTGGCCATAGTTTCTTTTTCTAGATAGAAAACGTTGGGCATCATGAAAACAAACAACGTTTCATAGAAGGCGCTAAGGAGCCCCTGTTCATTGGGGAAACTCATTTGCAGCTGGGCGAATGCTTCGTCGATGCGGCGGCGGAGAGGCTGAATGTTCGCCACTTCTACGGTGGATGTTTCATTATTCTTGAGCAAGGTGATGTTGGGCTTGCTGTAGATAATGCTCTTGAGATCCTGCAGATTGTAATTGTCCTTATAGAGCTGGGCTGCAGTTTCGGAGCTTGCCAACAAAGTGTTGGAAATACCCTTCTGCAGAATCTGATTGAACACAGAAAGCAAGGAATCGCGGGCCTTGGCGTTCTGGCTCAAGGGCTTGATGGCAGAAGTGGAAATTCTCTGCTTTACGATTTCATAGACACGGGATGCCTGAACCACCTTGACCTGCACGGTGGAATCGCCACCCTCGGAAGAACTGGCCTGGGAAATCTGGGCCTGGAGGGAACCGTACTGAGCCAACTTGTGCAGGAACACCTTCAGGTCTTCGTACACGCGGTTGGTTTCGTCGTTGTTGAACTCGAAAATGGCGTTTACTTTGTCTGCTGCACGAGCCTTTTCGGATTCAATTTCCTGCTGGGACTTAGGCACTTCGAAATTGATAGGTGCCACAATGGTGCGGGGGCTAACCTGACCCAGACGGGGACGTTCTGCCTGGAGGGCGATGTTCTTGTCGGGGAAGAGGAAAATGGCGGCGGCTACAACGAGAACCCAACCGATAATAAGGTGAATTTTCAGCTGCTTTTTCGTCATGTTCTATAAAGTCCTTTTAGCGTTCTTTTTGCTGATAGGCGAGGAGGATGTCTTTTACAAGGTGATGGCGAAGGACGTCGGTGGCGGTAAAGTCAACCTGAGCGATTCCCCGGATTCCCTTGAGAATATCCATAGCGTGAACCAACCCTGACTTTTGCCCCTTGGCCAAGTCGACCTGGGTGGCATCGCCAGTAATAATCGCCTTACTGTGAGGGCCCAGACGGGTCAGGAACATCTTCATTTGTTCGGGCGTGGTATTCTGGGCTTCATCAAGAATGATGAAGGCTCGCTTGAGGGTTCGACCGCGCATGTAGGCGAGGGGAGCCACTTCAATAGCGCCTGTTTCTTCGTAACGGCGAAGCTTTTCTGCGGGGAGCAGTTCGGCCAGACTATCGTGAATGGGGCGCAGATACGGGGCAATCTTTTCTTTAAGGTCGCCAGGTAAAAAGCCCAAGGATTCACCTGCTTCTACGGCGGGGCGCACCAGGCAGATGCGCTCGGCTTCATGGCGTTCAAGGCTTGCCACTGCCAGAGTGACAGCCAGGAAAGTCTTGCCGGTACCAGCGGGCCCCTTGGCGAAAATGACGTCGTTATGTTCGACCGCCTTCACCAGTTCGGCCTGAGCCTGGGTCTTTGCAAACACGGAAACACCGAAGCGATTTCGGAAGACGGGGGTGCTGGGGATGGAATTGTCCATAGGTTCGCCCAGTTCGACGGGTCCCAGAAGACGTTCCACCTGTCTAGCTCCGATTGCACCGCCATTTCGGGCAGCCATCTTCAGCTGGTCCAGTACGGCAAAAACACCGGCAATGTCGCCCTGTACAGGCTTGCCGTGTTCATCCAGATCCTTGGCGATAATAGTCAGCCCCGGCAGGCGGGTCTGTATCTCAACAGAAAAACGGCTCTCCAGTAATCGGAAAACCGCTTCATTCTCGCCTGAAATCGTACGTTTCAGGTCATCAGATAGGGAATAGCGCTTGATTTCGCTCATTCAATGTTCTTGCCAATTATTCGGCGGCGGAGTCGTCGGCAGTAGACATACCCAGCTTGTTCTTGGCTTCGAAGATTTCCTTACGGAGCTTGTGGTTCTCTTCGGTGAGAGCGGTAGCTTCCTGTTCGGTCTTCTTCAGCTTGTTTTCGTCGATTACTTCCTTGGGAGCGGCCTTCTTCTTGCTGCCGCCCTGGACTGCAGCCGGGGAATCGGAATCATCTTCGTATTCATCGTCGCTGCCACCGTTAGAACCAGCGCAAGCGGTAAACATAGCAACAGTCATAGCTGCAACAATCAACTTCCAATTCTTAAAAAATTTCATTTGTTCAGGCTCCATTTTGGTCTGTGATGGCCTAAATGTATAATATTTTGTGGCGAAAAGAATGTGAAAAACGTAAATTTTGTGGCAAAAATGAATGATTTTGAGGCTCAGAATGTCTTTAAACGAAAAAAAATCTGTTTGCGACCCTTATTCCCAAGTTTTTATATCCTCTAAGGACTACAATTCCAGAAACCTTTACAAAAAACGCCGGGAGGCCATGCTCAGGGAACTGGATTCCTTCTGCGTTATCGCCGGAATGCCCATGGAACCGGGTGGCGAAGAAGCCTTTGTGCAAACCTGGAACAAGATGATCCAGGAACCCGCCTTCCTTTACTTGACCGGAATCAACCAGGCCGGGTGCTATCTGCTGCTTGACCCCAGGGACGGGGCCGAAATCCTGTTCGTACCTGAAAAGGATCCTTTCAAGGAATTCTGGAACGGCAAACGTCTCGGCTATGTGGAAGGGGACCGCGATGTGCAGAAGGTGACCGGTTTCAAGGACGTTCGCCCCCTGGATGAACTTTGGGATACGGTGGTGGAGCGAGCCCGCAAGAAACCCAATCCCGGTTTCGCCTATGCGTTCTATTTCGAAAAGTGGCCCGATGACCATAACGACCAGTTCCGAAAGGAGATGAAGAAGGCCCTGGCCAGCGAGGGTTTGAAGGGATTTAAGCTGAAGAGTGCCGCTAGCCTTCACTGGAAACTGAGACTGCCTCTGGAAAAGGAACGCATTTCTGATGCCTGCGTGGCCCAGAACATTACTGACCAGGCATTCCGCGCAGTGCTGGGCCAGATGTCTAGCCTGAAGAATGAACGTCAGCTGGGCCTTTTGCTGGACTATGAGATGCAAAAACGTAGCGACGGTGATTTGGCTTTCCCGACCATTGTGGCCGGTGGCGCAAATGCCTGCTGCCTCCACTATGTCAAGAAGGATGAACCGCTGCAGGATGGCGACCTGGTGCTCCTGGATTTCGGAATCCGCTACAATTCCCTGCATAGTGACTTGAGTCGCACCCTTCCTGTTAACGGCAAGTTCAACCCGTTGCAGAAAATGTTGTACGAAATCGTACTGGACGCCCAGACGGAATACCAGAAGTCGGTACGCCCCGGCGTAAGCCTCAAGGAAATCGGAAATATTCCCTGGGATTTCATCATGGATGCTCTGGATGAACGTCTTGTGAAAGGCGCAAAGGGCAAGTTCAAGTTGCTTTATGACCGCCGCCCCCATGGGGTAAGCCATTTTATCGGCGAACAGATCCATGAAGGTGAACCGGGTACCCGTTCCCTGGAAGTGGTGCTGGAACCGGGGATGCTGATTTCTTGCGAACCTGGCCTTTATGGCGAATTTTGGGCAAATATCGGAGGAAAGAAGTTCCACGAGAAGATCGGTATACGCATCGAAGACGACCTGCTGATTACAGAAAAGGGCTTCCGTAACCTTTCTGAAAATATCCCCAAAACTGTAAAGGATTTGGAATCCCTCATTAAATAGGGAATATCAAATTTTTTAGATTTAGGAGCCGAATCTATTTTCGGCTCTTTTTTATTTGAGGCATAGGAAAATGTGGAAAGTTAAAGGTTCTGTTCGATATTTCTTATCGATCCTTGCAACAGTTTTTGTTCAGACAGGTGTGTTTATTTACGCCCAGAAAATTCTTTCGGGTTCCTTTACGGCTGATGGAAGCGGACAGACCTGGCAGGCCTTTATGCTGCAGGTTTTCTTTATCGCCCCTTACATCTTGATGGTCTTTTTTGCGGGATTCTTTACCAACAGGTTCTCCAAGAATAAGGTGTTGGCATGGTCCTCGTTATTGATGACTTGCTTTGTCATTGCCCAGGCGGTGTTGGTGACTTGCGGCATCCCTCGTGTGGCGTTCTGGCTTTCTATTGGCCTTAGCAGTGGTTTTGCCATTCATAGTGCGGCAAAGTACGGCATCCTCAAGGAAATGTTTGGCGTTCGTAATCTGAGTTTCGCCAATGCCTTCCTGCAGATTTTCAGCTTGGGCGGCATGATATTCGCCTCCTGGCTTGCCATTGTCGGTGTGAACTTGATTAACCTGGATTCCCTGGTTTCTTACGAGGCCGTTCACCGCATTTTGTCCCATTCCGTGGTGATTCCCTGGATCTTGACGGGGGTTAGCGTACTTGGTACGATTGCCAGCTTTATGGTGCCTAGGGTAAAGTATGAAAATCCCAATGTGAACATCGCCAAGGTCCGTAAGCACTTGAGTCTGGGCTGGCGTGTTCCCTCCCTCCGTGGTTCCATCATCGCCCTTTCTATGTTCTGGGCTCTGGCCCAGGTGTTCGTGCTGGTTTTCCAGGACGCTTCCGGCTCTCAGATCCTGAACATGATGCAGGATTACCTGGCATTTGCCGTGGTGGGTCTTGTGGTGGGTTCCATTGTGGCTGCCGCCAAGTCCAGGGATTTTATTGAAACCGGATTCATTCCCCTCGGTATGTTTGGCGTGTCCATCTGCATGTTCCTGGTCCCGTTCATGGTGAACCCCTTCGCCCTGGTGGTCCTTTATTCCTTGACGGGACTTTTTGGCGGCTTGTTCCTGGTGCCGGTCAACGCACTTCTACAGTATAACACTCGTCCCAACAATTCGGGCTCCGTTCTAGCCCTTTCCAATATGATCCAGTCCATTGTTTTGATTGGATTCCTGTTTGTTTTCTCTTACCTGGTCCGTTATACCGATATCCTGCCCCAGTACTACTTCCTCGGAATTGCAGTCATTTCTGCATGCGTGTTCCTCTGGTCCATTTCCAACTTGCCTCAGGCCATGATCCGCACGGTGTTGCGCCTGGTGTTTAACCGTTACAAGATTCGCGTGCTGGGTGTGCAGAATATTCCCAACGAAGGTCCGGTATTGCTGGTGGGTAATCACCATAGCTTTATTGACTGGGCCATGCTCCAGATGGCTAGCCCCCGTCCGCTGTGTATCGCCAGCAACAAGGACCATTTCGACAAGTGGTACCTGCGTTCTATTCTGAAGCGTCTGGGCAATATCCGCATCGACAACAATAATCCCAAGCCTGCCATGGATCGCATTCACGAGGCCCTGCTGGCTGGTAAGGCTGTGGTCATTTTCCCCACGGGCGAAGTGTCCAAGTCACCTCATGTGGACCCCTTCCATATCGATTACTCTTCTGCCATTGACGATACTGACGCCGAAATTATCCCGTTCTATATTCAGGGTCTGTGGGGGAGTAACTACAGTTATAGTTCCTCTAACATGTATGGCGCTTCTGCCGATCGTTCCGTGACGGTAGCCTTCGGCGAAAAGATTCCGGCCACCACACCTCCTAACGAAGTCCGCGCCATCGTCCGTAAGATTTCTATTGAAGCCTGGCGCTATTCCGTGAATTTCTTGCGTCCCATTGCCGCCTCCTGGATTCGTACCTGCAAGCGCTATGTGAAGAACGGACCTGCCATCTATAACCCGGACGGAGGCCACTTTTCTGGCTACAAGCTGATGGGCGCCGTCATGGCGTTCCGCGGACTTCTGTGGAAGCTGTTGAATAAGAACGAGCAGAACGTGGGTATCATGCTTCCGCCTAGTCCGGCTGGAGTCATTGTAAACCTGGCCCTGTGGGTCATGGGCAAGACCAACGTGAACCTGAACTACACCTCCTCTGTAGAAAACGTAAAGTTCTGCTGTGAAAAGGCTGATGTATCTACGGTCATAACCAGTAGACAGTTCATTCAGAAACTGAAGGGTAGGGGAAACGACTATAGCCAGATTGCAAGCGACAAGGTTCGACTGTTCTATGCCGAAGACCTGATGAAGATGCTGCCCAAGCCTAAAATTGCCGCCCTTGTACTGCTTTGCGTGGTAATGCCCAGCTGGCTAATCCGTCTGATTTTCTGCAAGCATCGTTCCATGAACGACAATGCGGTGATCGTGTTCAGTTCCGGTTCCGAAGGTACGCCTAAGGGCATCGAACTGACCCAGCGCAATCTGATGGGTAACATCCAGCAGCTGGCCTGTATTTTGAATGTGAGCCGCGGTGACGTGATGCTTTCGGAACTGCCCCTGTTCCACAGCTTCGGCCTGACGGTGACCACGATTCTGAACCTGGTGGAAGGTTGCCCCATTGTGACCGTGGCGGACCCCACCGACGTAAAGACCATGGCTCGCGTCTGCTGCGAATTCCACGTTTCGTTCCTGGTGGCGACCCCCACCTTCTTGCGCGCCTTTACTGTTAGCCGTTACGTGCACCCGCTGGTATTCAAGTCCGTGCGCCTGATTATTGCCGGTGCAGAAGCCCTGCGTCCGGAATTGGCAACCGCATTCCGCCTGAAGTTCGGCAAGGAAATCTTTGAAGGTTACGGCTGTACCGAAACCGCTCCGGTGGCCTCCGTGAATACGGAAAACACCTTGCTGAATGACTATACCACCATGCAGCTCAATAACAAGCCTGGCACCGTGGGTCCTGCTCTGCCCGGAACCCAGTTCCTGATTGTTGATCCCGAGACCAACGAACCGTTGCCTACCGGGGAAGCCGGTATGATCTTGATAGGTGGTTGCCAGGTCATGAAGGGCTACCTGAAGGATCCGGACCGCACTAAGGCCGCTATTGTCAACCTTGACGGAATTCGTTATTACCGCACAGGGGACAAGGGCTACCTGGATCAGGATGGTTTCTTGACTATCGTTGACCGTTATAGCCGTTTTGCCAAGCTGGGAGGCGAAATGATCAGCCTCGGAGCCGTCGAAAAGAAGATTCAGGACACTCCGGTCCTTGAAGGTTGCGATTATTTGATTACCACAGTTCCCGATGCAGCCAAGGGCGAAAAGATCGTTTTGCTTTACCAGGGCGAAAAGGAACCGAAAACTGTGCTTGCGGAGCTTCGCGCCAGCAATAACTTCCCGCCCATAATGTTACCTTCTGTAGCTTTCCAGGTAGAAAAGGTTCCTAAGCTTGGTACAGGTAAGGCCGACTTTACTACAGCCAAGAAACTGGCCAAGGAACTGGTGGAAGCTAAATAGGGTAAAATGAGGACAAATGAGTGAAAAGAAAGAGATAAACTACGGGTTGACCGCTGTAAGAACGGGGCGGTTGGTGGCCGCCGTAATCGCCTTTGCCGGCATGTTGATGCTGTTTATTCAGCGGGTTCTTGCAGCGGTTCTTGTTATGGCGAATGATGCAGTGACTTTGGGTCTTGCACGCTATAATAATTTTACAGGGCGATTCGCCTCTAACAACTTTGCAGAAGACAAACAGCTTTTAGGTCTTCTGAAAGAAGTTCAGGATATTTTGCCTGCAGCAGATACGGCCCTGGCCATTTTGTTAGCCTTATCAATCGCCCTGTTGGCAATTGCCTTAATCGGTCTTGCCTTGCCGAGGCAATTTGTCCACATTCTGGTGGCCCTCAAGTTGCTAAAATGGGAAAATGGGGAAGGTGACGACGAAGGAGAAAGGGTTAACCCGCGACAAGTTCTCGAAACAATCGGCAACGTTCCCTTAAAAAAGTTAGCGTTTCCTGTTGCCATCATTATAACACTTATTATACTCTGTTTGGGAATTTCTACCTGTCATCAGCGAGTTATCTCCAATTCCGTTGAGGGAAATCTGGAAGATATGCAGCTGAAAGCCCTGGCCTATATCGATGCCCAGAAAGCCTATTTTGGCAAGAATAAGACTATTGGAGGTCCGGCTGCCTTAAAAATGACAGATTCCCTGTCTACAGACGCATTTGACATGAAGGTAACTGCAACCCGTTTTAGTGCCGTATCTAAAATACCCCTGGGAGAATGTCCGGCAGGGAGCCGTTGGCAGGTTGCGGCCAGCACAAAAGGTGTTTTTAACGTGGAATTATCCCTTTATCGAGGGGTTCCCAAGGACACAAATTGTGTAAAATTGACTCCGGATTTCAAAAATTTAGGACGAAAATCACGCTAAAATTCATTTTTTTCTTCATTCATACGCCAAAATGGCCCATTCATGCACCTCGCAGCCTTTTTGGGGATTTTTTGAAGAAAGATTTTTGTATCTTTGTGCCAAAAAAAATTAAACCATAAAAAAAGAGAGGATTAGCATGGCTAATGAAGAAGTTAAGAGCAAGTTGAAGGCATTCTTTATGTCTGATCTGGGTGTGGATGGTGACGTTCTGAACTATGACACCCCGCTTTTCGGTGAAGAAATCGGCCTGGATTCCGTCGACTCCCTGGAAATCATCTCCTTCGTTGACAGCACCTTTGGTGTTTCTATGACTGGCGTGGGCAAGGAACCCTTCCAGAGCATCGATACCATTGCTGACTTTATTGAATCTCACAAGTAATTCAATCTGATTTTCGGATTTATCTTTTATGACTTCTAATGACTGCCGCTGTGTCGTTACCGGTCTTGGCGTTATTTGTGCCATCGGTAACAATGTTGAAGAAACTTGGAAAAATGCCCTAAATTCTGTTTCGGGTATTCATAAGACCACCTCTGTAGATACCAAGAACTGCTATGCAGATCTTGCCGCAGAAGTGAATTGCGACTCCCTGGATGCAATTGATGCTCCCGAAGAAAAGGATCGCGCCTCCAAACTTTGCATTAAGGCGGCAAATGAAGCTCTAAAAGATGCCAATCTCGGAAATTTTGGCGACGACCAGCGTGTCGCCGTGATCATCGGTAGCTGCGTGGGTGGTGTCATTAGCGTGGAACATTACCACCAGAATGGCCGCCCGGCTGCTGATATTCCCAAGATGCCCATCGCTTCCATCGCATCCCAGGTTGCTGAAACTTGTGGAGCTGGCGGCATCGTGACCAACGTGGCAAATGCATGTGCTGCAGGTACCATCTCTATCGCCCTGGCTTGCGACTTGATTCGTGCCGGTCGTGCCGACGTGGTGATCGCAGGTGGTGCAGATTCCTTTGCCGCAGTGCCTTATTCCGGCTTCCTTTCGCTCCACGCACTTGACGAAAACGGTTGCTCTCCCTTTAACCATTGTAATGGTATTACTCTGGGTGAAGGCGCCGGCATCGTAGTTGTGGAATCTTACGAACATGCCCAGAAGCGCGGTGCCAAGCAGTATTGCGAAGTGCTGGGTTCTGGCGTGACAAGTGACGCTCATCACATTACCGCCCCCCGTGAAGATGGTCTGTGCCTGACCGAAGCCATGAGTCGCGCTGTCAAGAATTCTGGTATCAAGAGGTCTGACATTGGCTATCTGAATGCCCATGGTACTGGTACCGGCAAGAATGATAATGCCGAAATCAACGCCTTTGGCAAGTTCTTTGCCGAAGAAAATCCCACTATTAGTGTAAGTTCTACCAAGGTGATGACTGGTCATTGCCTGGGTGCCGCAGGTGCTATCGAAGCCGTCTTTAGCATCAAGGCTCTTACCACAAATACCGTTCTTCCCACACTCCATTATACTGCCGAAGATTCTGAAGCCCTCAAGGCCAAGGTCGGTCAGATGGACTTTGTGCAGAACACCCCCAAGTCCAAGGAACTGAACTGCGTTATGAGCAATAACGTGGCATTCGGTGGCACCAACGCAAGCATTGTCTTTAGTAAGATGGCTGGCGATGTAGTAAAGCAGCCGGCAAAGGGCAAGAAGATTGCCGTTACCGGTATCGGTATCGTAAGCCCCCTGGGTAATTCCAAGCTGGCTTACCTGGATGCTGTCAAGAACGATGCCAAGCCCGAAAGTGCCTCTGTCCATTCCACCATCACCAACGATGACTACAAGGAATTGGGAATCAAGATGGCATTCTACCGCAAGTTGGATAATCTGGGTCAACTCCAGACCGTTTCCGGCATGCGCGCTCTCCAGGACGCAAACTTCACCGTTACCGATGACAATGCCAAGGACGTGGGCATTATCGTAGGTACCAGCGAAGGTGGCCTGGGTGCAACTTATGATTTTGAAGAATTGATTGCGGAACAGGGCAATGCCAACGGCAGTGCTTTCAAGTTCCCCCATACCGTTTACAATGCCGCAGGTGGTTACCTTTCCATCTGCTCCGGCATCAAGGGCTACGGCGTGACCATTACGACGGGTCCTGTTTCTGGTCTCGATAGCATCGGATACTCCATGAGCGTTATTTATGACGGTCAGGAAAGCGCCATGATGGCTACCGGTTCCGACGAAAACCTGCCCATTATTACTGAATTTGCCCAGAAGTTGAATGTGGCCGCCGATAAGGTCGTGGCTCCCTTCGACAACGCAGAAGGTTTCGTGGTTGGCGACGGTTCCGTTTCTATTATGATGGAAACTGAGGAATATGCCAAGGCTCGCGACGCCAAGGTTTACTGCTACGCCCTGGGTTACGGCAATGGCCGTAAGAACGTGAAGTTCGGTAAGGTTGCCGGTTCTGGCGAAGCTTTGGACAACGCCATTAACGATGCCCTTAAGGATGCTGGCCTCGCTGTGGCTGACATTGACGCCGTTTGCGGTTTTGCCGACGGTTTCAAGACAGTGGATGACATTGAAAAGGAATCCCTGGCCCGCGTATTTGGCGATAAGCTGGAAACTCTTCCCCTGTTCGAAGTGAAGGAACGCGTTGGCGAAGGCCGTGCCGCTTCTGCCACTTTGGCTGCCGCCGAAGCCGCCCTGCTGCTTTCTGGCGAAATGGAAAGCGACAATGCCTACTTCGTGGCCAAGGACGGATCCGTTTCCAGGAAGAACGTTGACGCAGCTGGTCTTAAGAAGATTTTGGTGGTTGCCTTTGCTACAGGCGGTTCCTATAGCGCCGTAGTATTCGGTAAGTAATTTACTTGAGAAGGAGATATTGATGAAGGTTGCGATTGTTACAGGTGCATCGAAAGGTATCGGTAAGGCTTGCGCCCTGCGCTTGGCCCGCGATGGTTTCACCGTTGTGGTGAACTACTCCAGTTCCGACGAAGCTGCTGCCGAAACCCTTGACTTGATCAAGGCCGAAGGTGGCGACGGCATGGTGTATAAGGCTAACGTTGCCGATCTGGCCCAGGTAAAGGCCATGGTCCGTGATGTGTTTAAGGCTTATGGCCGCATCGATGTGCTTGTGAACAATGCCGGTATCGTCCGCGATCAGTACCTGCTTGAAATCAGCCAGGAAACCCTGGACAAGTGCTTCGACCTGAACGTGAAGGGCTACCTTTACTGCGCTCAGACTGTGGGCCTCAAGATGTTCAAGCAGAAGTCCGGCGTCATCATCAATATGTCTTCGGTCAGCTCCAAGTTCGCCTTGCCCGGCCAGAGCGTCTATAGTGCCACCAAGGGTGCAGTAAACTCCATGACCCAGACTCTTGCCAAGGAACTGGGTGGCTGGGGCATTCGCGTGAATGCCATTGCTCCGGGCTTTATCGCTACCGACATGATCGAGGCCATTCCCGAAGAAACCCGCGAAGGTTACCTCAAGAATATCCCCCTGAAGCGTTTTGGTACCCCCGAAGACGTGGCCAACATGGTTTCGGCTCTTGCTTCTGACCAGTTCTCCTATGTAACCGGCCAGGTATTTGTGCTGGATGGAGGTCTCTCTCTATGAGTTCCATGAATATTTTTGAAATTAGCGAAAAGATCGCCCAGCGTCCGCCTTTCCAGATGATCGAGAAGGTGACGGAACTGGTTCCCAACGAATCTGCTGTGGGCATCAAGAACGTTAGCGTCAATGAACCCTACTTCATGGGTCATTTCCCGGGCACCCCCATTATGCCGGGTGTGCTTATTGTGGAATCCTGCGCTCAGCTCTGCTCCCTGGTGATTGAAAAAAAGCCCGAAGATCTGGATGACAAGCTGTATGTGTTGCTGAAGATTGACGGTTTCAAGTTCGTGAAGCCTGTGATTCCCGGCGACCAGCTTGAAATTGCCGTGAACAAGACCAAGGGTGGTGGCATTATTGTTGGCTTTGACTGTGTGGTCAAGGTAAACGG
The DNA here is from genome assembly GCF_002210365.1 of Fibrobacter sp. UWH1. Classification (NCBI taxonomy): domain Bacteria; kingdom Pseudomonadati; phylum Fibrobacterota; class Fibrobacteria; order Fibrobacterales; family Fibrobacteraceae; genus Fibrobacter; species Fibrobacter sp. UWH1. Next base: position 110,097 of record NZ_MWQG01000006.1, on the reverse strand, counting down.
AAATCTTCACGCCAAGGGCAGTCTTACCTTTACCACCATTCCCAAGGACTCCTTGGGTAAGTAGGTCTGGAATTGAAACGCATCCTAAAGTTGTTGGCGGAACCGTTTATGCAGCTTGCTGTATGGACGGTCATCTACTCGGTTCGAGCATACTTCTTTATTGTATTCCGCCCCAAGGTTACTTTTACCGATCCTTCGGTTCAATCTTATAAGTTCAAGGAACCGCGAATCATTATCGCGAACCATTGTTCTCCTTGCGACCCGATCATGCTCCTTTCACTGATTTTCAAGAACAGGAACATCGTGGTGGCCAAGGACTGGTTCGAGATGAAGTGCTTCCACTGGATTTTGACCCGCGTCCATGTGATTCCCTGTGACCGCTACAATCTGGACACAGAATGGGCCTTGATCGCCAAGAAAAACCTGGAAGCCGGTAAGTCCGTCATTATTTTCCCCGAAGGCAAGTGCCGCGAAGATGGCTTGATGAACGAATTCAAGTCGGGCTTTGCATTCCTGGCCCGCAGCACAGGCGTGCCTGTTGTGTGCGTCGGTCATGACGGTACTTATAAGCGTGGGCATCGCACTGCGCTGGTCTTTGGCGGAGAAGAAAAGATTGAACGTGTGAAGGGAATTCCTTCTTCCCAGCACCTGGCGGAACGCAGCGAATACTTCCGTCAGAAGGTCTGGAAGCTGAAGCAGCAGGCTCAGGGTAGGAACGTAAACGAAATCCTGCCGCCCCCCGAAGAAACGCCTGAAGAAGTGACAGCAGAAAATGCGGCTAAAAATGTAGAGGTGTCAAAGTGAAGTTCGGTCTTGTTCTAGAAGGCGGTTCCCGTCAGACTATGTTCAGCGCCGGTGTGCTTGACACCTGGATGGACGAAGGCATAGATTGCTTTTCTTACGTGGCTGGAGTTTCGGCCGGCGCCCACGCCGCTTTAAACTACATCACCCGCCAGCAGGGCCGTTTGCGCTTTATCATGCTGCCTACCCGTCTGCAGAATGGTCATAAGTGGGCTAACAAATATATTGGCATCCACAAGGAATACTACGCCTTGAATTACGATGCCGCCGACGGCAAGATGCCTCTGGATTTCGAAGCCTATTCCAATTCGAAAATCGAGTGCGAAATTGGCTTGACTTGCTGCGAAACCGGCCGTGCAGAATTCATGTCCGAAAAGAACGACAAGAAGCGCTTGCTGGATTTGATCAGTGCCAGCTGTGCCTTGCCTATGCTTTTCCCCATGGCGCCCATTGGCGATAAGCATTACGCCGACGGATGCATTACGGTGCCGGTTCCTTTTGAACGAGCCTTCGAAAAAGGTTGCGACAAGGTGGTGGCCCTTTCGACCCATTACCCTGGCGAGGCGGTAACGGATTTCCGCAAGTATCGTGCTGTGCTGAACCCGATGTATAAGCGCAAGTATCCCGACTTGTTCCGCGCCCTGATGGTTCGCCTGAAGCGTTACGACAAGATGTTCCTGGAAATGGAAAAGCTTGAAAAGCAGGGCAAGCTATTCCTGATTCGCCCCGAAATCGACTTGTGCGACCAGTTTGATTGCGACATGGGAAAGATGAACGAATCTTACGACCATGGTGTTGAATACGCCAAGCGCCGCATGGATGAGCTGAAAGCATTTTTACAAATCTGATTGTGCAAAAAAGTTAGAAGTTTTAAATTCGCTACCTCATAAACATTAGGAATAGAAAAGTGTCCGATAAGAAGAAAGTGCTTGTAATGGTGGCTAGCCCCAAGAATGAACGGAGCGGAACCCTTATCCCCACCAATGCCTTTGTGGAAGGTATTCTGGAAGGTGGCGAATTTGAAAGTGAATACATCTACATCGACCGCATGAACATCAAGCCCTGCCGCGGTTGCCTCAGTTGCTGGGGCCGCCCCGATGGCAGCTGCTTTATGAAGGACGATGATGTTCCCATGATCCGCAAGAAGTTGGAAGAGGCTGACATCGTCATCTGGAGTTTCCCCCTTTACCTGTTTGGGGTACCCGGCCAGATGAAGTGCCTGATGGACCGCATCGTAGGCATGGTCCACCCGTATATGGGCCAGCGACTCAACGAGCCCGGCGCCATGGACAGGCCCATGCACGGTCTGCAGAACCAGAAGCCCGGCCAGAAGATCATCTTGCTTTCGAGCTGTGCCTGGTGCGATCTGGATGTTGTTTATGAACCCATCATCAAACAGTTCAACATCATTCTGGGTGCTGATGGTTACACCCTGGTGGCTTGCCCTCAGATGCGCGCACTGCACCATCGTGGCGGCGAACGTCGCCTGAACATGCTTCGAGCCAAGTACAAGAAGGGCGGTCTGGAACTGGCAAAGACTGGTACCCTTTCCAAGGAAACCATCGACTTGCTGCAAAAGCCCATGTTCAGTGAAGAAGTCTACAAGGAACTGGTGGTGCAGTTTGTGACCCACATGTTCGATCGCGACGACAACTTCTAGAAAAATTCCGCTTTATGAATCGTTTATGTCCCGCTTTAAAAGGCGGGATTTTTTACACGGATTTAAACACAATTAGCGCTTGTCGCCCCGAGGTCCAGGCCCTTTTTTTAGTTAAGAATTTATATTCCAAAGTAGGCCAATTAGGGATGATTGGTTATTAAGGAGTGTTTATGATTGGATTTAAATCGCTGGCGGTAACCGCTAGCCTTATAAGTTTCGTTGGAGTGGGGACCGCCTTCTCGGCCGTTACCTGGAAACCGGTTTGTGCATCGGCGGGTCACACACTTTTGGCAAGCTCAGACCATTTTGAAATCTGCAAGAAGGCGACTCACGACGATGGCTCCGCCAACAATGCCACCTTGGATAATTCCACTGCGCAGAACGCCTTGAACACTCTGGAGCACATTTTCTCGGTTTACCACGATTCCGCAAAGTGGATGTACCCCCAGCCCAGCAACGCCAATGAAAAACTGAAGAGTGTGGCCTACCTTTTCGAGGATTCCAAGATGGCGGCCCTTTACGGCGGCGGCAACACGGAAGCCTGCGTGAAGAACGGGGCAGGGAAGGACGAATGTTCCCCGGGTCTCTGGCTAGGTTCTGGAGCCTTCAAGGACCTGTGGGGTCTGGCACACGAATACGCCCACGGCCTGCAGAGCGTTGCCGGATGGATGGGTTCCAACGCCACCGCCGGCTGGATCTGCGAATCCCACGCCAACTGGATGGCCCATCAGGTGAACCCCACTGACGCCCACTACTGTTCCGAGGCGCTGATCAACTTTCCGTACTTGTATTATGGAAGTTCCCGCGACCGCTATTGCAACTGGCAGTTCATGGAACATCTGAAAGAGGAATTTGGCGGAGGCTGGAAAGGCGTGCAGATGGTGAACCGCATGTGGATGGATAAGATTGACGATGGCGAAATTGGCTACTCCTCCCAGACGCCCTTTAGCGCCATGATTGGCGCCTACGACTGGACTTACGAAGATTTGACTGCCCAGTTCGGCAAGTTCGCCATGAAGAACGCCACCCTGGAATATGCCGGGGCAAAAAAGGCGCTATACCAAAAGACCTGGGGAGACTACGAATTCGCCACCCGCCGCACCACAGGCTCCGGCGACATCTACCGCAGACACAGCCGTGTTACCATGTTGGATGAAGTGGATAGTTTCTATCAAGTACCCAGTTACTGGGCTCCGCAACGTTTCGGCTACAACCTGGTGCGAATCTATCCCGACTCCGCAGGAAAGGTAACCGTCAAGTTCCGCGGCATTGTGCAGGCTTCTAAACCGTTGTCTGAATTTGGTTGCCTGGGAACCGAAACTGTGTGGGAATGGTCCGATGCCCAGAACAAGTGGGTGCAAAAAAATCTCTGCAACCTGTCACCTGAAATTATGCCCGACCCTGGCTCCAGCTGGACTGTGGGACTGGTGGCCGAAGGCTCCGACGGAACGCCCCGTTACAGTGAAATGAAGTCGGGAACGGCGTTCAATCTGAGCATCGAGACCAAGGCAAACGACAAGGCCCTTTGGCTTGCGGTGACAGCTACTCCCAAGGACCTTTACACCGTTACCTGGGACCAGTTTTACTACACCATCTACAGATACCCCTACATGGTCCGTGTTGAGAACGGCAAACCGGAAGGTTATGAGGATGGGGCTTGGACGCCGACAAGTACCGCTAACTATACAAGGCATTCCAATGGCGGAGGCTGGGTAAGCTCCAAGGCAAAGGTGGCTGCTACCGCCTACGTAGGCCCCGATGCAGTTGTCAACGGGGGAACCGTTAGCGGTGAAGCCCGCATTGAAGATTACGCTGTTGTTAACGGCGGGACCATCAGCGGAAAAGCGGTTGTTTCTAGACGCGCCCTGGTGACTTCGGGAACCATCAGCGATAACGCTAGATTGACGGACGACGCTTGGCTAGTTAGCGGTAGCGTTTCTGGCAACGCTAAGGTGGGCGCACTTTCTATTATCGTGAATTCTACCATCGCAGATGATGCCCAAGTTTATGGCATCATGTGGGCGGTGGCAAGCAAGAAGCTAAGCGGAACCGCACAACTCCGTGGAGACCTTGAAAACAACTTTACCAAGGAACTGACTTCTGGCGTATTCTACGGAATGGTGGATGACGGTATGCTCAGCGATCCCGTTTATGGAGCAGGCCGTACCCAGGCTCCCGAAGATGCTACCCAACTCCCCGAAATTTCAAAGTGGTACACCATTGACGAAGATAAGGAACTTGTCGAAAATAAGGATCCCACAGGAATTGCCAATCGCGTGCGCCCGACAATAATAAAAAAGACCCAAGGCAAGTTCGATGCCATGGGCCGTAAGTTAAAAGGGCGCAAATTTAATTACTTACACTTGAAGCCCTGAAGTTCCAGGCCAGCCTTCATTTCGGCATAGCTGGACTTGCGCTGCATATTCATTGCCTTGATAAAGGGGCTTTCATTTGCAGTGTGGAGTCTAAAGCCGGTAATCGTTTCTTCTACAGTACCCTTACCGCTTTGAATAAACATTTGCTTTATATGATCACGACGGCTGTCCATTTCAGGCGGAACAAAAACGTCGGTAACCAGGTCGACGTTATCGATATGGTCATCGGTAATTACAAGGGTCATCGTCACATGGTTCTGAAGGCCACCAAACTGGCCGTTGGCGGAGCAGCTCAACTTCTGGGTGCCGGTCTTTTTCTTTGCCTTGGCTGGCTTTGCTGCGGGCTGGGCCTTAGGAGTATACTGAAGAGCTGCGAGCAAATCCGCTTCGCTGGCGGCACCCTGGATACGGTTGATGACTCGGCCATCCTTAATCAAGAAGAAAGTGGGGAAGGCCTGGATAGGCAAGGTATTCTTGATCTTTTGAACGTTAGGTTCGTCAAAGCCCACGGAAGCCACCTTAACATCGGGATACTTCTTTGCGATATCGATGAGGGTCGGAATCATGATCAAACAAGGCGGGCAGCTGGAAGAGAATACATCCAGGATGGTAGGTTTGTCGGTATGGAGAATTTCCTTTTCGAAATTATTGTCATCCACACGGACGATCTTGATGACATCTTCAGCCTGGGCTGCAGAAAAAATCAATGCAACTGAAAGTGCTAAAATTTTCTTAAAGTTCATTGTAAGGCCTTCCTTTTTTATAAACGATAAAATAGAAAAAATCTCGTAGGGAACCCACGAGATTTAGGTTGAAGTTTAAAGGACAAAGATTAAAGAAATTTCTTTACGCTTTAACCTTTCTGCTTTCCGCTATTAGACCTGCGGGAGCTTGGCGAGGCTTGCTGCGATGTCTGCATCGGTGGGGATGTAGTCATTCATTTCGCCGTCGTTGAACTTCTGGTAAGCCACCATGTCGAAGTAGCCGGTACCGGTGAGGCCGAAGAGGATGTTCTTCTGTTCGCCAGTTTCCTTGCACTTGAGAGCTTCGTCGATAGTAGCGCGGATAGCGTGGCTGGATTCCGGAGCCGGCAGGATACCTTCGGTCTGAGCGAAGAGCTTAGCAGCTTCGAACACCTTTGTCTGTTCTACGGAAGCAGCGCGCATCAGGCCCTGATCGTAGAGTTCAGAAAGGACAGAGCTCATGCCGTGGTAGCGGAGGCCACCGGCGTGGTTTGCAGACGGAATGAAGCTGGAGCCCAGAGTGTACATCTTGGCCAGCGGGCAAACCTTACCAGTATCGCAGAAGTCGTAAGCGTACTTACCGCGGGTAAGGCTGGGGCAGCTTGCAGGTTCGATAGCCAGAATATCGTAGTCAGCTTCGCCACGGAGCTTTTCGCCCATGAACGGAGAGATAAGACCGCCAAGGTTAGAACCACCACCAGCGCAACCGATAATCATGTCGGGCTTGACACCGATCTTCTTGAATGCAGCCTGAGCTTCCAGACCGATCACGGACTGGTGCAACAGCACCTGGTTCAGCACGGAACCAAGAACATAGCGGTAGCCTTCCTGAGTAACGGCTGCTTCAACAGCTTCAGAAATAGCGCAACCCAGAGAACCAGTGGTGCCTGGGAATTCTTCGTTGATCTTGCGGCCAACGTTGGTGTTCATGGAAGGAGACGGAGTGACAGAAGCGCCGTAGGTGCGCATCACTTCGCGACGGAAAGGCTTCTGTTCGTAGGAGCACTTCACCATGTAAACCTGGCAGTCAATGCCGAAGAAGGCGGAAGCCATGGAAAGAGCGGTACCCCACTGGCCTGCACCAGTTTCGGTGGTCACGCCCTTAAGGCCCTGCTGCTTGGCGTAGTAGGCCTGGGCGATAGCGGAGTTCAGCTTGTGGCTGCCGCTGGTGTTGTTACCTTCGAACTTATAGTAGATGTGAGCCGGAGTGCCGAGGGCCTGTTCCAGGAAGTAGGCGCGGACCAGCGGAGACGGGCGGTACATCTTGTAGAAAGTCTGGATGTCCTGAGGAATGTCGATATATGCGGTATCGTTGTCCAGTTCCTGCTTGACCAGTTCGGAGCAGAACACGCCTTCCAGTTCGGCGGCAGTCATGGGCTTACCGGTACCCGGGTTCAGGAGCGGTGCCGGCTTCTTCTTCATGTCGGCACGGACGTTGTACCACTGCTTCGGAAGTTCGGATTCTTCGAGGTAGATCTTGCAAGGACCATCAATCTTAAGAGAGGAGCAATTACGCATATTATTCCTTTTGGTTTGTAAAGCTTGGTCGGGCAAAGCCCGTTTTTGAAAAATCAAAAAAAGTTCGCCTTAAATTTACACAAAAAAAGACGGATGTAAAACGCAAACCTTGTAAAAACGTCGTTGAAAATGCGAAAACCGCACTAAAGATGCTACTGACAAAGGGCAAATCACAAGGTATGGAAAGTTATACTATCTTTGCCCAAAGTTATGACGACCAATTCACAGCATTATGAATTTAAGTCTCCGTCGCTGAGCTACAAGAACGCCATGGTGACGGTGGACGTTCTGGAAAGGGATCCTACACACAAGCCCCGAGTGGTCTGGAGCGTAGATGGTAAGGAAGTCTACCGCACGGATCTTTGCAAGATTTTTTCTGACTTGAAGTTTGAAGCTGCCCGTACAGCCATCTACACCTACGACGACGAGGCTCGCGCCCATGCTGTCGGTTTGAACTGCGGTGCTATGGCCAGCCCGGAACATCTGGCTCCTGTTTTTCTGATGTGGCCCCACCGCCGCTTTAACGTGAATATCGTGAGCGGAGCCGATGTGAATTGTGGAGCAGACGGCAAGTCCGCCGCGAAGGTTGCAGAACTTCCCTTGATGGATGGTTCTGCTGCACCGTTTTTCTATGGCCTGCGCCGAGCTGCGGGGGAGCCTGAAGAACTTGTTTTTTACGATGCCCCGGTAAACGCTAACTGGGATTTGAAAACGTCGGGTGATAATCCGCGAACCTATGGCCATGTACGTATCATGCCTGCAGAAACTTTCGAGGTGGAGTACGTTCTGGACCGCAGTGTGGCCCGCGGTGACACCTGCGACTTGCAGTCGGCCGCATCGGTTAGCCTTTATTCTCCAGAGAACCTGTTTCAGATTTTTATGGCCCGCACGTTTATTTCTCAGTTAGAACTTGACGCTGCGCGGTCCAACGGTCTATTAAAAGGCGTAGATGAAAGCTGCGGACTTCTTTTAGACGCAAAAGCCTCCGCAGGATGCCCCTGCAACGAAAATTTCCGTGTCGCCAATGAACCTGCCATGCATAAAATACTAGATTTAATTGGCGATATAACATTCATTTGTCCTGCACTCCCCAAGGTGCGGATTGAAATCACCAACGGTGGGCACGTTTCTCACCGACAAATCATGGAGAAGTTAATACCTTATGTCTCTGCTGGACTCTTTGAAAAAATCTGATAAAGAAGGCGTTCTCTACGGCGAAGATGTTTGCCACGAAGTTCTTCCCCAGAAGTTCCCCTTTGCTTTCGTTGACGAAATCCTGGAATTGAACATGGGTGATGGCACTGCAGAAAATCCCCCTTCTCTGGTGGGCCGTATGCATGTGACTGGCGAACAGGACTTCTTCAAGGGCCATTTCCCCGGCAATCCGGTGATGCCCGGCGTGATCCAGATTGAATCCATGGCTCAGGCAGCAACTCTCCTGACCATGATCGCAATGGAAGATAAGACTGTTGGCAAGCGCCCCGCCTTCATGGGTGTGGAAAACTGCCGCTTCCGCAAGGCTGTGATTCCTCCTACCGATATCATCCTGAAGGTCCGTCTCACTGACCTCCGCATGGCTCGTCGCGGCATCTTCAAGTATGCCGGTCAGGTGTTCATCGGTGAAGACCTGGTGACCGAAGCAGAATTTTCTGCAGCTATGGTTTAATTGCTCTCCCCGCAAGGGGGATCATGCCCACTAAGCACTAAAGTGCTAAGTGGTCAAAGTGTGTCGCGGGAATGCTGGTTCGTTAACGGCGTTACGTCATCCTGAAGGGCGTAGCCCTGAAGGATCCAGTACATAAGTAAAAAAGAGGATTGTCATCAAATGACAGTCCTTTTTTGGTATCTTCGTTTTTATGGAGAAACATAGCTACACATATATACTTTTTAGTCAACGAAATGGGACACTATATATTGGTGTTACTAATGATCTGAAACGCAGAGTTTCCGAACACAAAAGCAAGGCAATTCCTGGTTTTACGCAGAAATATGGAGTTGATAAGCTTGGATATTTCGAAGAATACAATGATGTTCGTTTTGCTATTGAAAGAGAAAAGGTTTTAAAAGGGTGGAAAAGAGAACGTAAGATAAAACTGTTGGAGAGTATGAATCCAACGTGGAAGGACTTGTATTTTGATTTGTTCTAGGTTCGTCGTGGATTCTTCGAGCCTGTGGCTCTCAGAATGACGAAATGCGTTTAAGGTTCGTCATGGATTCTTCGAGCCTGCGGCTCTCAGAATGACGATAATTGATGGCTCGGGATGACGATGGTTGACGTGAAGTCTACATCTCCGGGTCCAGCTCGCCGCGGATGATTTCCACTTCGCCGTGTTTGACCAGGCTGATGATGTTGGTGGGGCAGATTTCGATAGGGCCGCAGTCCACCATCATGTCTACGGAATGCTCGAAGGTTTTCCAGAGTTCGTCGGGCTCGTAGATGTCTTCGTCGCTGAGCTTGGCGGCGGTGCTGAGGATGGGCTTGTCGAAATGCTGGAACAGTTCCTTGAAGAAGGGGTGGGTGGGCATTCTCACGCCGATTTCGGGGCGCTTTACGTCTAGGCGGCGGGCGATGTGATGGTCGGCGGGCAGAATAAAGGTGAAGGGGCCGGGTACGCGGGGCTTCATGATGTTGAAGGCGAAATTGTCGATGCGGGCGTAGTCGGTGGCGGCACGGATATCGGGAATGATCAGGGCCATAAAGAACTTCTTCATGGGCTTTTTCAAGGCATAAAGTTTGTGGATGGCCTTGGGGGATTCTGCGTTACAGCCGATAGCATAACCGGATTCTGTAGGGTACAGAACAAGACCGTCGTCTTCCAGGGCGGCGGCGGCCAGCTTAACAATGCGGGCCTGAGGATTTTGTGGATGTACTTCAAATCGCATGTGCTGAATTTACACAAAAAAGCTTGAATTGGCTCAAAAAAATTTATTTAAGGATAGTCCATGTTGACTATCTTTGCACTATGCGTTATTCTATGATTATTCTCCTGGTTGTTTCCGCCCTCCTTTCCGGATGTTTTTCTGCGGGGGATGACTTCTATTCCTACGTACTTCTGAAGGGGAGTATCCAGCGCGAAAATCCCGAAGATATGGTGGACGTGGCTGTTGATTCCCGCTGCACCTTGATGGCCAATGACCTGGAAGGCGGTGACTATGAGGTTTCTATCGGAGCCATCGAGAACTGTAACGTGGTATGGACCATCAACAACGAAATTGTCCAGAGGGCGGTGGTTCATAAGGATTGGGATACCCAGAATCACCTGATCGGTATGGAAATTACCGTTATAGATGAACGTTCCAAGTCTAGCAAGACGGTCTATTCCAAGACACCGGATTCCAGAGAATGGATCATCGAACTTTAATGCGCTAACATTGGGGAACCACCTGGGTGCCTTCGAAGGCGTTCTGAATGTGTGAAAATTGCAGGGGAGACTGGTAGACCCTGGCACTCAGTACATCAAAACGACAAGGCTGGTCAAAACCCCTGGGGGCAATCTGGGGGTGAGAGTGGAGAAAGTGGCAGGCGGTGTGCCAGATCTTTTTCTGCTTTAGGCGGTTCACGCGGGCGGCGGGATTCCCCTGCTGATTATTCCAAACGGACTTGACTTCTACAAAGACGATTGTTTCGCCTTGTTTTGCCACAATGTCCAGTTCACCTCCGCGGTAGGCATAGTTGCGGGCCACCACCTGATAACCGTTACGGGTCAGGAATGCGGCTGCCTGGTCTTCGATGGCGTTGCCTTTTTTGCGTGTGTCAGAATGTACGGTCTTGTTCATGCATAACCTTCTTTTTATTAAAAGTTTAACGAACCGCGCAATGAAATTGCGCGACCCCTCTTTCATATAGTCAATGCATGTCCTGTACACGTTTCGTGTTCAGGTCGACGATTTTTGCCCGTTGCCCGGGCGGTAGAGGCTTTGCCTCTTAGGGCAGTTCCATTCCCAGCAGGCGGATTTCAGAAACAGCGAAGTCTGCGTTTTCACCTTCGTGGACGTTGTCCAGGTAAATCTTCAGTTCGGTGGTTTCCATGGCCTGGATGGTGGGGTATTGCATACCCTTGATGTTTTCCAGCTTTACCTTCTGCTTGAAACCGTCCTTGGTTTCGAGGGTCAGGGTGCGGGGCTTCTTGAAAATGCGGAAGCGGTCACCGAAGGCGTCGTCCACGGACTTCTGGTAGCCAACGGCGATACCGAAATGGGTGACCACGGCGTTGGTTTCAAAGTAAAGGGTCAGAACGGGATTCTGGGGCTTCTGGGGGACGGGGGCCAGCCAGGCGGTCTTCAGGTCATTGTCCTTAAGGTTGTCCAGCGGATATCCCTTCTTCTGGTCGATTTCCAGTGCCTTAGTTTCGTAGTTGCCCATGGCGTCGTTCCACTCCAGTTCGCGGAGGGTGCTTTCGGGCTTGTGGGTGAGCATCAGCAGGATCAGCAGCATGATGATCAGCGGGAAGATGAACACGGCCAGGGCGGTGAGCTTCTTCTGCAAGAGGCGGGCCTTGGGCGAAATCTTGTTGGCCATGTCGGCGATGGACTGGGTGTGCTTGTGGAGCAGAGTCTGGTTTCCCATGCGTCCAGTCTGGCGATCGCGTTCGGTGGTGAACACCTGGTCACAGGCATCCAGGAATTCCTGCATGTCGTGGAAGCGTTCGTTCAGCTTTTTCTTGAGGCACTTGAGGATCAGCTTGGAGAGGCCTGCAGGCATATCCTTGCGGAACTGTTCCGGCGGAGGGGGCTGCTGCTGAACGTGCTTCAGGGCGATTTCGATGGGCTTTTCACCTTCGAAGGGGAGGCGACCGCAGGTCATCTCATAAAGAATGACGCCCATGCTGTAGATATCGGTCTGCAGGGTGACGCTGTCACCGTGGCACTGTTCGGGGCTCATGTATTCCGGGGTACCCATGGTCATGCCGGTGCGGGTCAGGCGTTCCTTTTCCATTTCCTGGATGTAGGAGATGCCGAAATCCATGATGTACACGCGGTTGTCGCGGGTCAGCATGATGTTGGAGGGCTTGATGTCGCGGTGAACGATACCCTTGTTATGGGCGTAGAGCAGGCCGCGGGCAATCTGGCGGATAATGACTTCGATGGCCTCGAAGGAGAGCTGTTCCTTGTTGTGGAGGATGTCCGAAAGGTTGGTGCCTTCCACATAAGTCATGGAAATGAACAGCTGGTTGTTCTGCTGACCAAAGTCGAACACATGAACCACGTTCTGGTGGTCCAGTTCCTTCATGGCCTGAGCTTCCATGTAGAAACGCTTGATGGCCTCTTCATCGGAGGAGGCGTCCAAGATCTTGAAGGCTACTTCGCGGTTAAGCCTTTTGTCCATGGCCTTGTAGACGTTGCCCATGCCCCCTTTACCCAAGGTTCCAATGAGGTCATAGTTTGCGTTAAAAGGACGAGGAAATACTTCTGGCTTCTGCGGTGCGATCATTTTGCGTTCTTGGATCTAAAAAGTTTAATTGCCATCACAATATAAAAACCTACGGCGATGGCGATGGCGGCAACAATGTTTACAACGGGGTCTTGACGCTCTAAAAGTAGGTTCAAAAGGCTATTTTGGTTGTAGCGGGACCAGATTACGGTAGACAGGGCGCGGCCAAGAGCCTGCATCTGATCTAGGGGAACCAGCGCACCGGCAAGTGCTACCTGGGGAATAATAAGCAAGGGGAGGGTAGCGTTTGCCTGTCCGGAATTCCTGGAGAAGGCGCTCACCATTAAGCCCACCATGACGGCTGGCAGGACCATGGCTGCCGTAGTAAGCAAAAGTGCTGTCACGGGAACGTGGGAAGCGATCCTGAAATTGACGAAGGCGTATACGATAAGCGTCTGAATCCAGGCCACCAAGGTGGGGAGGGTGGCCTTTGAAAGCAGGGTGGGCAGGACCTTTACGCCCTTACGGAACTCGCCCTGGAGAATCTGACGTTCCTGAACAATTTCGCGGATCGACAAGGAAAGGGCTAACCAGTTTGCCGAAAGGATGACGGCGAAGGCTACAATCCAAAGAGAAGTCAGCTCCGAGAAAATCAGGGAGAAAAGTCCACCGATAACCAGGGGTTGAATAATCAAGGTGAGGGTCTTTCCCAGGTCGCGGAACCATTGTTTTGCGGTAAGACCTATCTTGTAGAACAGCACAGGGGCAAGTTCATTCTTTACGAAATAAATGTTTGGATGGGCGCTCTCGTCGCCGTTAGAATCGTCCTGATTATCCTGGGCCTTACGTTCCCAGGAGTTCTTCCAGTTGGTGGCGGATTCGTCGTTCAGGTCCGAAAGAATTTCTTCGGGATCCCTGGTGTTGAAATAGCGGAAGGCATCGGCGGGGGTGCCGTAAAAACCTTGTTCCCCGTGATGTAATACCAGCACCTTGTTGGCGATGTCCAAAGCTTCGTAGCTATGGGTGGTAAGAATCACCGTGTGCCCCAGGAACGAAAGCTGTTGCAGATGGGTGCAGAGGATCTTGGCGTTGTAAGGATCCAATCCGGAAAGAGGTTCATCAAGAACGATAAGGCCCGGGTTGCCCATGAGTTCGCGGGCCAGGGCCACACGACGGAGTTCGCCTCCGCTCAGAGTCTTTACCAGATTGTCCATGCGTTCGGTCAGACCGAAAAGCTGACAGAACTGCTCCATGCGTTTTTGGGCATTGGCCTTGAATTCATGGCGGTTCATGCTGGTGCGTCCGCCATCCAGAAGTGTTTCGCGGACTGTCAGGTCGCGGCGCAGTTCCGGATCCTGCTCCAAGAATGCAATATGCTTGCGGATTTCTGCATTGCGGTAATCCAGGCCTCCGATGCGGACCTGTGATTTTTCGCCACAGCTGTGAATGCCCTGTAGCAGTCGCAGGAGGGTGGATTTTCCCTGGCCTGAACGACCGATAATAGCCATGATTTCGCCGGCGGGCAGCGTGAAATTCAAGTCGCGGACAATCTGCTTTTTACCTGCAAAAATATCCAGCTGGCGGGCGGTGACGCTAAAACCCTGAGGGGCGTTAAAGCAGGCGACACGGCCTTCCGAAAGTTCCAGCTCATAACCGGGAATCTTGAGAATTTCACCTTCGTTCAGGGGTATGGAGCGAAGGACTTTCCCCTGGGGGGAGACCATCTTCTGTGTAAAGTCGATCAGGGCGGCGCTCGCAGACGTCTCGACGGAAATACCTTCAGGCAGTTCCGTTTCAGAATTGTTGAAGGCATCCATCACCAGTAACGACAGATGGCGATCCTTCAAGGTGGCCTGCAACTTCTGCGTTCCGATAAGAATGACATCGCCATCCTTAATGGGAAGCGGTGCAGAAACGTCGGCACCATTCAGCTGCGTTACGCTGTTCTCGGTCAGGTTCCGCAAAGTCCATTGGCCAGAAACGCACTCCAATACCGCATGCTGTCTAGACACCATCAGGTTATCTAGCACCAGGCAATTATCCGACTTACGGCCGATAGTAAAGGGCTTGTCGGCTGAAGGAGTGACGATCTGGAAGGAATGCATATAACTAATTATAAGGTAGGAATTATGAATTACAAAACTTTAAAATAGTTCTAAAACCATCTTGATGAATCTCATAATTCATAATTCGTAATTCATAATTAAACCAGAGCCTTCAGGCCGGCGATAAAGCGGTCGCATGCCTTTTCCAAAGTTTCGTCACTGGCTGCGTAAGAGAAACGAACACAGGTATCGTCACCGAATGCGGCACCCGGCACAATGGCAAGGCCCTGAGACTGCAGCAAGTATTCGCAAAGTTCAACGGAACCGCCAATGACCTTACCCTCGGGAGTCTTCTTGCCGTAGAAACAGGTCACGGGAGCGAACAGATAGAATGCGCCCTCCGGTGCGTGAGCGGGAACCGGCAGGATTTCTGCGGTACGCTTCAGCATGTAGTTGCGACGCTTCAGGAATGCAGCCTGCATGGCTTCTACGTTAGACTTGTCCATTTCAAGAGCGCCCAATGCGGCGTACTGCGCTACGTTGCTAGGGTGGTGTGTTGCCTGTCCCTGGATTTTGCCGATGATCTTTGCGATGTCGGCGGGGGCTGCGTTGTAACCGATACGCCAACCGGTCATGCAATGGGACTTGGAGAAACCGTTAATGACGATGGTACGTTCAGCCATGCCGGGGAAGGCGGCGGCGCTTGTAAATTCGGTATCGTAGACGAAGTATTCATACACTTCGTCAGAAATGCAGTAGATGTCCTTTTCCACGATTACCTTGGCCAGTTCACCCAGTTCTTCCTTGGTGTACACGGCTCCGGTGGGGTTGCAGGGGTTATTCAGGAGGATTGCCTTGGTCTTGTCTGTAATGGCGGCGCGGAGCTGTTCTGCGGTAATCTTGAACTTGGCTTCCTTGGTAGCTTGTACAATTACGGGCACACCACCAAGCCACTTTACCAGTTCGGGGTAAGTGACCCAGTAAGGAGCGGGAACGATCACTTCGTCACCCGGATTCACAAGTGCTGCCAGGGAGTTGAACACGGCATGCTTTGCACCGCTAGTCATGATGATCTGTTCCGGCTTGTAGTCCAGACCGTTTTCATCTTTCAGTTTCTTGGCCACGGCCTTGCGGACTTCCATAATGCCCACAGGTGCGGTGTAGCGGGTCTTGCCCTCGTCAATAGCCTTGCAAGCAGCAACACGGATAGGCTCCGGTGTAGGGAAGTCCGGTTCACCGGCACCCAGACTGACAACGTCCTTGCCATCAGCAATCATCTGCTTGGCCAAAGTATCGATAGCGACCGTCAAACTGGCGGCAATATTCAAAGTTCTAGTGGATAGAGGTTTCATTTTTTCTGAGCCTTGATTTCTTGATGACGCGGTAAGTATCCAACGTACTTGCGATAAGGGGGTAAATGGTTAACTGTGAAATGAATATGCAAATCAATCCGATGACACTGATAATGCCCATGCTGCGAATACCCGGGTGGGACGAAAGCAACATGGCGAAAGAGCCGATAAAACCGGCCCCCTGTGCCGTAAGGATTGAAGAAAGCTTTGCGCGCAGAACGGTCCAGGCGGTTCCATTCTGCTTTTCGTAATAGGATGACCAGAGCTGCAAGGAGCCATCAACACTGACCCCAATCAGCAGCACGAATACCAGGGAACTGTAGAACGAAATATGGATTCCCCAACCGTGAACAAGAATGGTCAACCAGCTCATAGAGAACATGGAAGGGAGTACCGTAAAGAAGGCTCGGCTCAATTTATTGTAGTACAGCAGCAGAATGAACCAAAGCATGATGATCCCAAGCACAATGGACTTGTCGACATTCTGGAGCACCAGGTCCAATACGTTTGCTCTAAGGATGGGGGTTCCGCAGACCTTGAATTTGTTGTCCTGGATGCCGTCAAACTTCTGGAGCTGAGCATTAATGTGGCGGCAGGCCAGGCCATTGTCAGGATCGGAAGAGGGGATGATAAAGGCAAATACTCCGGACTGACCGTCCTTGCCCGAGAACTTGCGGCGGATATCTTCAGAAAGTTTGAATTCCTGGATGTCATTCTCATAGTTAGAGAGCATCTCCACGATAGAAACACTGTCGTCTGTGGCCAAGCGAGACAAAATCTGAGGAGTCAGCTCCGCCTTCAGGTGTTCCAGCATATTTTTCTTGTTCTTGCTCATCTTGGGCATGAACTGGTACTGGGTGTAAATTCTTCCCAAGTCGGGAATCTGTCCACGATCCTTCAGGTGTTTGAAGTCTTCCTGGATGCTGCTACTGTATGAGGAGTCCGGCAACATCACAATGACTGGATCGAAGGTGGAGAATCCGGTCTCTTCGATCAGGGCGTTCACCTTCTGCTCATCCAACTGCATTTCGGTCTGCCTGAAATCGTAAAGGAAGGCCAGGTTGTTGCCGCTGTACAAAAGGCCTGCACTACTGAGGATGCTGATGCATACAATGATGGCCCAGTTCACCTTATTGGGGAACAGCTTGAGACGTCGAGGAATGTGTCGGGAAATTTCGGCAATGTTGAACATCTTCTTCTGCTGGGCAAAGCGCAACAGCGATACACCCAGAAGGGGGCAGATATAGAGGTTCATCAAGACTCCGATGGCTCCAAGGATTGCCAATTCCCGCAAACCCGGCAGAGGAATCAGCAACAGCGAAAGGAACAGGGCAGCCATGATTAGCGAAGAGGCCGCAACCGGAGGCATAATACCCAGGATAGCACTTTCGGTACTGAGGGTGGGGCTTAAGTTTTGGTCACGTTCCTGGAAGAATCGGGTCAGGAGGTGCGTCTGTATTTGCATGGCGTGGCCCGGCAAAATCAAGGCCAGGTTTAACGTAAACAGATTGATTCTTCCAAAAAACAGGTAGGCAATCCCGAACATGAATATGGTGGGAAGTGCAATAGGCAAACCAGAAATCAGGATCAACTGGGGCCGTCTATAGAAATGGAGCATGGACAGCACCAGGAGGATGATGACAGCCATTCCCCCCGCGAATTTTGCCTCGGGCAGAAGTTTCTTACCGGTCTTGATTGACTTGTAAATCTTTCCGGTATAGTAGACTTCAATGTTTCGTGAGCTTGCTGCAGAGTCAAGATAAGCTTTGGCTCGGTTGTAAAGATTGCGATTTGACTGCAGGTCGGTCAGGGAATGGGTGGGGTAGATGTCAATGACACGGATTGTCCCATCATTGTTGGCATGGGACTGTTGGAGTTCCCTAAAGTATTTTTCTTCGATCTGCTTTACCAGTCCATCAGCCTTTTCTGCAGTTGCACCTGCACTATCTGCAGATTCAGTAAGGTCGACTAGAAAGGGATTGCTTTTACGGAATTGGGCGTTTTTGACACTGTCAACCATGTTGACTACAGCGGCAACTTCGTCTTCATTGGCATACAGGAGGCGGTTCTTCTTGAAAAAGTTTTCGTCGGCGGCAAACTCGATAAAGTGAACCAGAGGGTCCTTGGAGAAATCCCTGGCGAAATTACAGGCCAGGTTGAAATTCGTCAAACTGTCTTTTGATTGTAAGACAATAGTGAGGCTGCCTAATCCACCAAAAGAATTTTCAATATCCTGATAATCTAGTTGTACCTCATTTCCCTTCAGAGAATCCTGCAACTGGAGTTCCCAACGCAAATGGTTAATGGGATAGATGCAAAGTGCGGCCAATACCAACGATACGATGATATTCGCCCTATAATTTTGCCCTAATCTCTTAACTATTTTTGCGAACGCAGAAAACATGACAACAATATAATTATAAATTGGGGGGGTATGAAGTTGGGTTTATGTAGGAAGATCGCTACGATGGCGTTTTGTTTGCTGCTGATGGCTGCAAGCCCTTTTGCACAAACCAAGGAATCCAATGATCCTGCACCTCAAAATTCAACTTCCGAAAATCCCGAAACAGAGAACGTCGAAGAAGAAGATTCGTTCAAGTGGTCTAACCTGTGGAAATGGCCCCTGGACTACATCATCCAGCCAGTACTGAACGTCCTCATCTACCCGATTGCGACCCCCATCGATTACGCGGTCAAGAACGGAGTCATCGAAAGGTCGGTGGATTTAATCACCTTCGGCGAACGCAAGAACATATTCATTTACCCTAGTTTCAACTTAAAACCGGGCGCAAGTACCGAACTGGGCGTTGTCTATCGACACCGTAGCGTATTCCTGGATCGAGATTATCTAGTGCTGCAAGGGGAATTTTTTGCCAACGGCGACTTGGCCTTCGATACACGATACACCAAGCAGTCTATCCTTGGGACTCCGCTTTTCGCCGGCGTTCGTTACAGTATCAACTGGAACCGAGACAGACATTTTATTGTTCCCGAAACAAAGGCTAGCTATCTACAGCCGGATTCCAGCTTTAGTATTACCTGGCGACTTGGCGCACCGCTTTCTGACAACCGCAACTGGAATGCTGAAATCTGGACAACCCAAAACTTCATCAAGGCCGATGTTCCCGATATCGAAGACTCCCTGTTATTTAGCAAGAAGTTTTCCATCGAAGACCGCGGACTATATCAAGACCATATGGAATTTCCCATTGGTGCATCCATCATCTACGACGACCTGGATTACCCATACGCCCCATCCCGAGGTTCCCGCGTCAGTTTTTCAGGTTCCTATAACATTGTCAGCAAGTACGACGGCGTAAGTGTCAAGGAACTGGGCGATGAAGCCAAGGACTATTATGACGAAGATATCATTAATGGTTCCAAAAGAAAGCACGATTACATCCGCACGGAGTTCTTGCTCCAGCATTATTTCTTGCTAGGCAGCAGCCCCAACTATATTCTAAGCGCAACAGAAGCCCGACAGAACCGTAAGTTCTATACCGACTTTTCCTGGGATGAAGCCATTCGTGTATGGCGTCCCGAAAACATGATGCAAACCCTTTTTGAGAGAAGGGTTATCGCCTTACAGTATAGGCTAATTGATTTATGGGAAATGGAAAAAGGCGGCGCACCCTTTAACGCATTCCCCACATTGAATGCAAGAACTCCGCTGCGTGGATATGGGGATACATGGGCATCCCATCATATCATGTCCTTGAGCGCAGAATATCGCTGGCCGGTAGACCGCTTTGTTGATGGAGTCGTGTTCGACGAATACGCACTTATCGCCGATAAAATCGACAAGTGGAGTTTCGACCATTACTACAACTCATGGGGCTTTGGCATCCGAGTTCGTCAGCCCAACATGTTCCTGTGCCGTGTGCAGCTGGGATTCCACGGACTGCACGGCGTCAATATGATTATAACCATCGCACCGGAATTCCGATAATAACCGAAGCTGCAGCAAAAGGAACGGCAACAACTCGAGCCGAAACTAAAGAGGCATTTCTTCTTGCAAATTGAAGCCCGCCTGCGTCTGCCCCTGGAACTGCGATACAGCTCTGGGTGGAATCTGCCTGTGCAGCATCTCGTACGCGTTGTGGGTGGCCATGCGCCCTCTAGGAGTGCGGGAAAGCAGGCCCTTTCTAATGAGGTAGGGCTCATACACTTCTTCAATGGTATCGGGTTCTTCGCCAATAGCAGCCCCGATAGTTCCAAGGCCCACTGGACCTCCACCGAAATTGTCTATAAGCATCGTAAGAATTTTACGGTCCATGCCATCTAGGCCTTCGCCGTCGATTCCCAGCATATCCAAAGTTTTCTGGGCAGAATTCAAGTCGATAACTCCAGTTCCACGAACCTGAGCCACATCGCGGCAACGCCTTAACACGCGGTTGGCGATACGGGGTGTTCCGCGGCAACGACCACCTAGCAATCTGGCGGCATCTTCATCCAATTCAATATCCAAAATTCTTGCGCTACGCATCAAGATCAGCATGATATCTTCTTCATCATACAATTCCAGGCGATACTGAAGACCAAATCTATCACGCAAGGGGCCAGTCAGAAGGCCGCTGCGGGTGGTCGCGCCCACCAGGGTAAAATGCTTCAGGGGGAGGTTTACGCTGCGGGCCGCAGGGCCGGAATCCAGCATGATGTCCAACCTGAAATCTTCCATGGCGGGGTAGAGGTATTCTTCTACAACGCGGTTCAGACGATGGATTTCATCGATAAAGAGAATATCGTTTTCCTGCAGACTAGTCAAAAGACCTGCCAAGTCACTGGCTTTTTCAAGAACCGGTCCGCTGGTAATATGGATGTTCACGCCCATTTCCTTGGCGATAATCCCAGCCAAAGTCGTCTTACCAAGTCCCGGAGGACCAGAAAATAGACAATGGTCCAGGGCGTCTCCGCGATGCCTTGCCGCCTCAATGGCGATAGAAAGACTTTCCTTAATGGATTTCTGTCCGGTAAATTCCGCAAGTGATGGGGGACGGAGGGTGTTTTCGGCATCGCCTTCGTCACCAGAACGTCTTTCCGGAGAAATAATACGCTGATCTTCCATAGGATTACAAATACTTTAAAGCTTCGGGAATAAGTTGAGCGGCATCGGCGGAATCGCCCAGAACTTCGACGGCCTTCACAACGGCCTTTTCGGCAGCAGGATCCTTGACACCGAGAGTATGGAGCGCAAGAACGGCTTCAAGTTTAGCCCCGGTAAGGGCGCCCATGCTAGTAACGCCGCTACCTTCTACGTTGCCTAGGCCCTGAAGCATGGTGCCTGCCTTGTCTCTCAAGGTAAGGACCATCTGTTCGCAGGTCTTTTTGCCAAGCCCCTTGATTTTACTCAGGGCGGACTTGTTATCGCTGGCGATCATATTCAGGAGATCCGCCGGCGTGACTCCACTCAGTATGCGCTGGGCCATCTTAGGTCCAACGCCATTGACGTCCAACAACATCAGGAAGGTGTCCTTTTCCGTCTTGTCGGCAAAACCGAATAACGTCATGGAATCTTCACGAACGACCAAGTTTGTATAGATGGTCACTAGGGTGTTACCATCGCCAACTTCAGGCAATTTTCCAGCCGTGTGGGCCGAAACATTGATTCCATAGCCAATTCCATTTACATCCACCACAATAAAAGTGGGGGACTTTTCTATAAGACAACCTTTGACTTGTTCGATCATAGTTCCAAATGTGCAGTATAAAAAACTTACTGCACAAATATACACTCCCGTACGGGCTGTGTCAAGTCATTTCGTACACAAAAGTGCAGGTCTTATAAAAAAAGAACCCCGCCAGCTTTTGCCAGCGGGATCCTTTACATTCTAACAGGATAGAAGTCCGTTTATTAATTGGAGTCCTTTATGCAACGGACGGAGAAAAGTCTTGTGTCAGAATCCTCGTGGCTAACACGACTGAATGCATCCTGTTCAACAAGGGAGAGGCCCATAAACAGGGTTAAAGCACTCCAAGCTGCGCTAACCCGAGAAAAACTGAACGATCGCTTTATAACAAACCTTTTTTCTCTAAAATAGGAAATGTTAACATTACCGTCAGTAAAAAATAAGTTTCCGTAGTATGTTTAGGACATGAGATTTATCAAAAAAAGCCGACCTTTATGGCCGGCATTCTCATTTTCATGGTTTGCTTTTTATTTTTTGCGGATTCCACTCAATACTAACATGAGCAACGCAGGAACATAGAAGAACCAAACCAAGTTATTGGCAACGGTAGCAACGACTTCCTGAGTACTATGGTCGTCTCCAGTTGCCAAGGAAAATCCCACGCAGACATCGCCCAAGTAGAAAAGTATCATGCCAAGCCTAATAAGAGAGGCATTCTTTTTGGGGAAGTAACCGTACCTGGACACGCGAAGACCTTCGAAAAGGGCGCAAGTCAAGAATGTTCCATAGACAATGATAGTGGGAACCAGACCGGTTTCAAACACTCCCAGAAGACGAAGGTCAAAGAGGACCAGCACAGAGGCGAAAGGAACCAGGATAATCCACGGAATGCTATCGTCAGTCTCGTTCTTACGGGTAAATCGATAAATGAGAATAGACTGGAACACAATAAAGAAACAGACACCCATGAGCATAAATTCCACGCTGAACTGAGCGAGTGATTTAGCGTTATGCAGAAGCTTAAAGCAGATATCGGCCAAAAAAGCCGCACCCATGGCGGTCAACAACAGACGATGGTCGCGCCTGCCTAGACAATCCTTACCAATAGCAATGGCCAAAATAGCGATAAGCACTGTCGTTGCGAACTTGGTATAGTGCTGCACATAGCTTGAATCTGCCAAGCATTGTTCAACAGCCCCGCACTGGTAAAAAACAAACCAGTCTCTAATAAAATAGAATGCAAAAAGGACTGTAATAACGCCCAGAAGGACCTTGATACGCTTTGGAAGAATCATGGCGTAAATAATAAAAAAATATTTATTGCGAAAGAAGCTTTTAACGTGTAAACATTACTTTAATGCAAATAGTCTACCCGCCATTACTTCTTGTTTTTGGCACTCTTTTTAGAGCTAGTCTTCTTGGGCTTGGTATTTTTCACCTTAGCCTTGCGTTTTTTGCCAGTCGATTCCGAAATTTCACTAGACATTTCAACAGATTTGCCATTTTCCGACTGTTTTTCAAGAGCAGACGGCTCCTCAGAAGCTATTTTGGCATTCTTTTGAGCATTTACGACAGTCAGACTGTCTTCGAAAACCTGAAGACTCTCTTCAAAGGAAGAACCATCGCCAGAGTTGGCAGGACCAACTTCGTATTCATCGTCTTCATCATCGGCATTACGGATAATCGTACGACGTTCGTTTCTTCTATGACTAAATTCAAAGCCAACCGAGAGACGAATCGCAATGCGCCCCGAAGAAATTCTAAACTTTTGCTTCTTCCATTCGAAAGACTTAAGAATGGAGGTGTAATCGTAGCCCGCCTCCAGGGCGATACGGTAGGGGAATACACAGCCTGCACCGATGTATACCATAAAATCAGTAGGCGTTTCCCACCAGGGATCGTCGAAATCCAACGGCATAACATAACCTAGACGGGTTACAACATAGGGGTCAAAAATACTTTCGTCGTAAATAGAGCCGAAAGTAAGGTTCAGCCAAAGGGGGAGGGTAGCCGGAGTGAAATCGATTCCATCGCGAGTCTGCTTGCTCTTATAGCCAAGACCTAGACCATAACGAATGGGGGCGTACTGGGCAGTGAACAAAAATTCCAGGTCGCCCTGATACATAAATTGCGTTTTCTGTTTTCTTTCAGACTTCACACCGTCATCGTTATTCTCAATCGTGACAGATGCGGGGGTCAAAAAACCGAAACCCGGGCGAATTTCCATGGCGAAACTGACGACGGAAATTGCAACGACTAGAATTACAATCTTACTGCAATTGGCAAAAATGCGTGACATAGCTTTCATTTCTCCTAACTTCCTTATCCAACCGCGGCCAAAGATAGCTTTTTTTTCTTACAAAATTGCGCTGAAGAAAGAATTTTTTTCTACATTTCACGTCAATGGGATGATTTCTTAGGAGGTTCTTCATGAAATTGAAGAGCGATTTTGGTGCGTTTCGCATCGTAATGGCTTTTTTGTGTTTCGTTTGCTCTATGGCTTTTGCCTCGGGTACTGTACTTAACATTACCGAAACGCCATTAAGCTTTGATCACACAAACGACTATTACTTATCGAAGTCCAACGGAACCCGATTCTGCTTTAAAGCTCCCAAGGCAGGGAGTTACATCATTCAGTTCTCTACTGTTTACGGAAAAGATGAACTTTACTACTACGGGTCCGATAACTCTTTTAGTTCTTATTCTGCGCATAAGGTTCTGTACTCTGGCTATACTGAAAATTTCGGTATAACAGCCACTTCAGCTGGAGAGGAATTCTATTTCAGGATAGAACCTTATACCTCTTCCTATTATTCTGATACCCGTAAGGTAGTCGCCAAGGACGGGGCCAAAGTCACTTTTGAAAACCTCAAGGCCGACAATGCCAGTTCCGATTCTGTTTACCTGGCTGGAGACACCGTTTCAATCTACGCTCCTGGCGATAAAGACCACAAGTTCAGCAAGTGGAAAGTTTCTTCGGGTACTTGCACCATCGGCGACGCAACCAAGGCAACCACAACCCTCGCCGTTAATGGGAATTGCAAAGTGACCGCCGAATTCACAGATGCCGTCATGTACAAGATTACCACCACACCGGTAGAATATAGCCCTGCGGCCAACTATTATTCCGGATCGGCGACAAACGGGGTCCGTTTTTACCTCATAGCCCCCAAGAGTGGCGGCTATCGCGTTACCGTTTCTCCGAAAAACAACGATCGTTTCTATTTCTACCGCCATGTCACTTCCACATTCGCGACCACCGCCTGGTATGACTACAGCGGTTATGACATGAGCGATTCCATGTTGGTCAGTGCAGGCGACACCCTGTTTTATAGTGTCAGATCCTATAACACTCGCGACTCCAACAAGACATTCTCTATCAGTTATTCCACCATCAAGACAAATACAATTTCCTTGACCAGCGCATCGGCTAATTGTTCTACCGCTGTGGCCCTGGACACAGCCTTGCCTGGTCAAATTGTTTCTTATACGGGTTACAGCAAGGTGGGTTACCGCCCCAACGGCTGGAAAGTGCTGACTGGCGATAAAAAACTTTACGACAGTACCGCTTACACCATTAGCGACACCATCAATACCGATACAAAATACCAGCTGCAGTGTATTGCCGGTAAATATTACGACATTACCTCCCAGAAAAAGGGCTATACCTTCATAAACGATTTCTATGACCGTTCTCCGGAGTATGGTATACGATTCCGTTATACAGCTCTATCTGCCGGAATCTATGCCATCAGAGCCACCTCCAAGAGTTATTCACACTACTTCTACGATTACGGCAATGATTCCACCGCAACTAGTTACAAAAGGCGTAACTCATTCTCCTACTCATCTCCCGTTACCCAGTACATAAAGGTCAATGCAGGAGACAAGTTCTTTTATACCCTTACGTCTAACTACTCTAGCTATTTCAGCGATTCCGTTTACATTGTAGCCAAGAAGGCAGCCCTCATACAATCTCCCAACAAGTCTTATCCAGACACAGTTGCATTGGGCGACACCTTAACTGTTACAGCAAACACCGCTCAGGACACTCGATTTGGCGGATGGTATGTGGAATACGGTTCCGGTAAGTTCCTGGATTCCACTTCCATGACAACCAAGTTCATTCCCTCATCGGATTCCATCAAGATCAATTTCCATGTAGATTCCGCTAAGGTCTATACAATCTCCAGCAAGGAATCAACCTTCGACTATTTCAAGTACGGCAGCAAATCCTATAAATACGGAGTGCGTACCGTATTCGTAGCCCCGGATACTGGAACTTACGCCCTGGTGACGAATACAAATCAGACAACCTACGTCTACGAATACTCTTATAATACATTCGGATCTAACTACAAAGACTATGATTACGCATATTCCGGAACATCAAAAATTATGTTCAACATGAGTAATGTGGGAGATAGTCTATATTTCCTTATCTCACCCTATTCCATCACAGTAAATGA
This sequence comes from Fibrobacter sp. UWH1, assembly GCF_002210365.1. Lineage (NCBI taxonomy): Bacteria > Pseudomonadati > Fibrobacterota > Fibrobacteria > Fibrobacterales > Fibrobacteraceae > Fibrobacter > Fibrobacter sp. UWH1. The sequence goes on along the minus strand of NZ_MWQG01000006.1, from coordinate 84,136 downwards.
CAGTTTCAAGGTAAAGGTTCTCAAGACGGTCAAGGTGCGTGGCGATACCGCAGGATACGGTTATGTCTACGTGGGAACCAATTCAAGGAACTACGACTCTACCTATGTGAGCGGGGATTCCATCCTGCTTAGGGCCTACAGTAGGAATACATCCAAGTTCTCTCACTGGGAACGTGTTTCTGGATCCTGCACGATTTCTGATTCCACCTTGTCAACGACTTACGCCCGCCTGAAGGGGGATTGCAAAGTCCGTGCCGTATTTGTTGATGGTATCATCTACAACATTACCCAGACTCCCACTGCCTACACTGTTGACAAGCACTACTATATCGACAATTATAACAGTGAAGTTCGATTCCGCTTTGTGGCTCCCAAGACCGGCATCTACATTATTGCGGCAACAAGAGAAGTCAGCTCCAGCTACTACGAAAACACCCTATATCTGTATCGATATAGTTCCAGTTCGTTCTCTTCCTATACCGCCAGTAGGAACAAGGCCAACGTAGTCGTGGATTCCATATCGGTTAATGCAGGGGATACTGTCTATTACAAATTCCAGAACTACAGTTCATCTTACGCAAGGAATTTACCGTTCTGGATTAGCTATTCCTCCGCAGATAAAGGCTCTATCACCGTTCTTTCCGACATTCGCGGCCATGTGACTCCCGATACCGGATATGCCTCTGCCTGGCTTAATGTGGCTTACCCCATTTCGGCATCGGCCGACAGCGGATACAGATTCAACAAGTGGCGAGTGCTTTCGGGCAACGCCAACATTGCCGATACCCTGGCCAAAAATACCGTAGTTTCTACAAAGGATTCTGCAAAGGTAAAAGCAACCTATAAGAAGGGAACCATCGAAACCTTGACCACCAAGGAACAGAAGTTCTCCTTCATGCACAATTACTTTAGTGATTACACAGGATCGTCTATTTACTTTAAGTGGACTGCACCCGATACGTCCTGGCGTATGATCAGTTTCGTGTTTAGCGAATCGATTAGCGGCACGTTGTACTTCTATGGTAACGACTCCACGTTCTCCAACTCCGTTAGCTATTCCACGATCACTTCCAATTTCCAGAAGGGTTTCCAGCCCGGCAAAAAGGGCGAAACGCAGTACTGGAAGTTCGTATCCAGCACCACCAATAACTTTAGCAATGCGGAGTTCTCGGCCTTGGTGGCAACACCCTATGTGCTTACTGTAAACTCTCCGTCTAAGGGTTACACAAATCCCGCCGGTGACGTGGCTCTGGCTCCAGGAATGGATACCCTGATTTACGCCATTCCCTATGGCGGTTATACCTTTGATTCCTGGGTAACCAGAAAGGGGTCTGTTACCATTGACAATAAAAATAGTTCTAGGACTAGAATGAAGCCTACTACGGCTCAATGTATCGTAGAGGCTACATATTCGTTAGACTTTACAGTTCAGCCCAAGTTGACCATCAATAGTCTGGATCTGAACAACCACCCGGGCGTATGCGCAACCGTATCTGTGGTAGACGAAAATTCCGGTCGCGCTATTCCAGGTCTGGATTCAACGGACTTTGTCCTCCATCAAGACAAAAAATCCGTTCCCATTCAGATCTCCTCTGTAGAAAAAATCGGTGGCGTTTCCGTGGTTCTTGTGGTAGACGAAAGTGGATCCATGGGTTCTACAAAAATGACTAGCGCCAAAAATTCCATCCGTCAATTCATTAACGAGATGGGACCTTACGACAGGACGGCTATCGTCGGTTTTGAAAATACTATTCGTGTACACCAGGCCATGACTTCCGACAGGGATGCCCTCCTTAATGCCGTTAATAATTTGAGCGCTCGAGGCGGAACCTACATCAACGATGGCATTTCCAAAGGCCTTGATCAGCTGGTGGGCGAAACTAATGCCACCGCAGTGATTGTTTTCTCTGATGGTTATGACGCTAGTGATGACGAGAGAAAGACTAGTTCTGTTGTTGCTCAGGCCAATGGCATGAATACAACAATCTATTCCATCGCCGTGGAATGTGATTCTGAAGAACCCCTAAAGACTCTTGCCGAAAGTACTGGAGGTTCCTTTACCATGGCCCCCTCTGCCGACCAATTGGCAGACATCTATGCAAGCATCCGCAGTGCCGTGCAGGCTCGATATGTGCTTTGCTACAACAGCCCCGACGCCGTTCTGGATGGAGATACCCACCAGGTGGTCATCAAGGGCACCTTCCTGAACAAGGTTAGCCGCGATACCGCCTACTGGGACGAAAGCTTCTTGCCCCCAGTCGTGACCTTGACCGATTCTACCAAGCGTCTGATTGGTTATCAACAATCTGAAGGAGTGGCAATCACCATTAAGGTTATTGTAAAATCCAAGAAGAATATTGGTTCTGTTTACATCTATACCAAGACATCGGACCTAAAGAATACACCTATGGTGTCTCACGCCATGACCCAGGTTAAGGATAGTCTGTGGAGCTATACCATACCTGCAAGCAGTGTGGTCGCTCCGGGTATAGATTTCTATGTGGTGGCCACCGATGTCGACGGACTTGTGGGCAAGAGTCCCTCTGTTCCGAATCCGGCTAAGGAACCTTATACCATTCCCGTAAAGAACAACGTACCTAAAATTACATCTCTTGTCGAAGCCTGTATCGATACGACCAACGGTAAGGGAATCTTTGATTTCCAGGTTTCCGATACCGATGGTATTAATCAGGTTATCCTGTATTACAAGAATGATATTGGCGTCGTGTTCGAAACCCAAAACTTCATGCAGGATAGAGGCGATAAGAACCTCTGGTTTGCCGAAATTCCTACATCCTACTTTGTGGACAGCGAAGTAGAATTCTATGTCCGAGCCCTAGACAATAAAGGAGTTTCTGCACGCTGGAATAAGTTCAAGAATGCATCCGTTCCCGCCTGTAAGGACGGAAAGACCATCAGAGAAGTCAAGGATTCTATCGCCCTGGTAAACGTCTCTAACAAGAACGAGGCCATTGCCCGCGAAACAGAAGTCATCTCGGCGACCCTCACCACAGAAGACTTCTCCCGCGGAGTGGATACCGTGCTGGTGAACCTTTCTTGCCTTGTTTCCGGCGACATGGAAGAAAACCTGAAAATGGTGGAGACTTCTTCGGGCAAGTACAAGCTGCTTAACGACATGAAGAAGGATGAACGCAACGCCAAGCGCAACGACGGACGTCTTTCCTGTACCGCAGCCGACACCATCGTGGTTTCCTACAAGGATCCCATGTTCGGAACCACCGTGGCCGACTCCGCCGCAATCAGTTCCATGGAAGGTATTGAATACCGCTTTATGGATAGTAAGTGCTACGAAGACCTGGATTCTGTACTCACTTCTTCTACAGCACCGTTCTGCCTGGTCATCAATATGGAAAGCCCCACCTTGGACAAGGCTGACACTCTTGACGTAATCCTGTTTACCAACACCGGCGACACCTTGAAGGTAAAGGCTGTTGAAACAGGCAAGTACACTTCTGAATTCAAGGTAAAGAATGCATACTTTACTTATGTAAGCGAAAAGAAGGCCCAGAAGGATACTGTACTGGATGCCGTCCTGAATTTTGACGGGGAATCCAACCGCATCAAGATCCAGGCTGAAGTAAAGTCCGACAAGTCCAACCTGAAGACTCGCGACTACCTGATCGTGAACTCCGATTACGTCGGCGCTGAATTGGCAGAACTGTACGACAGCGACCTGGACGGACAAGCCGACTCTATCCGCATTCACTATAAGAAGGCTATTACCGCCAAGATTGAAAGTATCGATACCCTCTACTGGAATAAGGCCGGCGACGAATGGCGTAGCGTCAAAAAATCTGAAATTGTCCTGGAAAGCGACAACAAGTGGATTCACGTCAAGCTAGAAAAGCCTTTCGAATACGGAAAGACCGCAATAGACACTTCTGCCAAGCCCTACCTGCAGCTGACCAAGAGCAAGGGCGATATCATGCAGAAGATGTTTATCGAGGATCATATCGGCGCCGTACCTGTTGAAGCGGTAAAGCATCCTGGCGAAATGACTATTTCTGAATATCTGGATGCATCCGACAAGCTTCCGCCCGATACTCTGGTCATTACCCTTTCTGAACCCATCAAGAACGTTGGCGACAGCGCCGCCTGGAAGAAGCTGTTCCGTTACAGCAAGAGCTGCAGCGATACAGCAACCCATTCCATTAACGCCGAGGCTCCCACCATCGATTCCACTGGAACCGTCTGGACCTTCGTTCTCAAGGATTACAACATTTCTGTGGACAACTGCATCAGGACCAACCCCGCAGCGAAGTACGTAGACCGATCCAAGAACCCCATGGGCCGCGGCGGAATCGACGTGACGGGTAAGGATGGCAGTGTCTACCTGTATGAAGTGGCCGGCAACCCCGCCATCAGCGGTTTGGGCAAGAAGGCCAAGTGGATCCCCGAAAAGGGCGACCAGTGGGAAGTTCAGCCCGACACCATTTCTAGCGTCAGGTTCCAGACCATAGCCCCCTTCCACGCCTTCATCACCATTTACGACGGGCTCTCTCACATTGTCACCTCCTTCCAGAAGGACTTTGGCCATAAGGGCGAAATGGAACAGGAAATCCGCGGTAACGACAAGAACCACTACAAGGTGGGATTCCTGAAGTGGAACCAGAGATCCAGCGATGGCCGCAAGGTGGGTACAGGCGTGTATATCTGGCGAATCGACTTCAAGTTCGAAGACGGACATGCCGAATACAGAATCCTGCAGACCGGCGTAAAACGGTAAGCATTCCCGAAAGTTCGACCTAGAATACTCCTCAAAAAAAAAGGAACCCCGCCACACATCACTGTGAATTGGCGGGATTCTTTATTGCGTTTTATATGTGCGATTTAATTGTTTAACGGTCTAACATTAGAAACCGATACTTAACTCAGCCATATAGACACGTTCTTCATCTTGACCGGTGTAATATCCAAGTTCTTCAGCCCAGGTGGCAATTTCCAAGGTAAAGAAACGAAGTGCTTCTACAGCAATACCGGCAGTAGGGTAGCCACCCTTGAAGCCACCAGAAACTCGCAAGGCCAAGGCACGGAAGGCGTTGTTATAGCCGGGCCAGGCCAAGATATTCTGTTCCACTTCCAGACCGAAATTCACATGGGAAAGGGGCTTATAGTTGTTCCCCTTGCCAAAGGCGTCGGCATAGTCGCAGGCGAAATTGAATTTACGGCCATAGGCGGTATTCTTGTTAAAGAAACGGGGGCTATAGTTAAAACCGGCAGAAAGGTTCGGAGTGATCTTATCGCCAGCAAGATCCTTGAAGTAGACATCTCTAAGAGACATACCCAGACGAACTTCGCGAGTCAACTGATACAGCACACCCAGATCCATACCCATAGAAATGGAACTGAAATCCAGAATATGGTCGGTAGCGTCGTGGTAACGATCTTCAAGAGTATCCTGCAGGGTTGCATAGTTCATGATATCCAAGGTCATCATTTCGACCTTGTGACGCTTTGCAGCCTTTACACCGACACCCACAGACAGGTTGTCGGTAAAACCGTATGCCACTCCCGCCTGAGCCACACCATCCACGTAGAACGTATCCACAGCCAGGTAGGGGATAATCAGACCGCCATCCAAATGGGGAGAAATATTACCGTCAACCCAAATGGCACCACCAAAACCATGGAACGCCATTTCAGCATCCATCTTGATTTTCATGGTCAGCGACTTATGGTCATAATTGTTGATCTTGTGGATCAGTTCCGGATGAGCCGCCAGGGAGTCCATGAGAACCTTCGAAGAAGATAAGCCCAAAAGTTTCGCCGTATTATTGGCGTCGTTGTAGATCTTCTGAAGATCCTTGGCTACGTTATAGGTGGAGAAGTAAGTTTCGAAAGGGCCTGCTCCGCCAAGATTCAAACGCATGTCGCCTATGTTACGGGGGTAGTACCCCTGCTCCGGACGCAACTTGTAGTTTCCCAGTCTGTTAATCTGAGAAAGGCCTGCGTAGTTAAAATAAATAGCTTCCTTATCATCTACAACAGCCACATGGGCATTACCCATAGCTTCAGCACGCAGAGAATGGTGTGTAGGCGCCTTGGCAGCAAAGGACAATGCCGCAAGCGAAGTCGCCAGCATCAAAAAGGACTTACAAAAATTCATTAAAAGTTCTCCCACTCATTAACCCAAATTCTAAACTGTTCCTCGGTATAGTTCACCCAGCATCCACCCACGCTATCCTGGCGTGCCTTCAAATTGTAGATCCTTCCAGAATAATCCTGAGCCACTCTCTTCTTGAGGGCCTTGAATTCTTCGGGGGGCAAGCCCATGGGGTTGAACTTAATCTTCTTGGCAAACTTCAACAAATAATTCTGGCCATTGCTTTCACGTTTTGCATAAGAGGGATAGATATATTCCCATTCACCGCAATTCTCTTCGGTGCAGAGTTTGCCGTCACGATCAATATCCACATTCATGTACTTTTCATTGGGGCCGAAAGAGGAATAGACCACACGGTCCTTGGTCTGTGTTTTGCCGGCAGCAATATTCTTTGTCTGCGTTGCCAGGTCAAGGGAAAATTCAGCATTTACGTCACGCAAATCTTCATCAACTTCACCGTCGCCATCGTTGTCCATGCCGTCCATAATTTCTTCATCATAACAGCCATCACCATCGTCATCCATGATAGTGCTCTTGCCAGTAACTGCAATAATGCTGTTGACAGACATATCGATTGCATCTGCATCTTCAGATGGTTCGGTAATGTCGGCAAGGACGCCGCACATGGTGGATGCCACCTGAGTCTGGGAATTATCGGTCAGCCATTCGTCAAAGACGGGGATTGCCTGACCAGCCACAGAGGACATGGTTTCAGGATTACTTTCGCATGTGCTGAAGACTTCGTGCAGAGCGGCAGTAGACTCGCCATCCTTGTTTCTTTTCAAGGTATTGAGGACAGCACCCACATCGCAGCTGTACTTTCCGGTATTAGGATCCACCATACCGCAACCGACAACCAGTTTGGTCGCATCGCGGAGCACGAACAATGTCTGCAACATGTTCAAAAGCATATAGCTTTCAGAAATGGTCCTGTAGGTAATCTTGCCATCCAATCGACCTGTGGTGTCGCGGGCGATAAACTCCTTCAACAGCGTAACCACCGTATCGATACCGGCTTCGTACTTGTCGACCACGGACTGTTCCATATCCAGCAAGGCCAGTCGTTCAGCTCCGCCGCTAATATTCACGTACTTCAAAAGTTCGAAGGTATTCAAGTCCTGTATGTTCAACTTGGCCTTGGCCAATCCATACCAAGCCTCGGAGTGAGTTGAATCTGCAGCGATAGCCTGATTAAAATAATCGGCAGCCAGAGTGTACTCGTTGTTTCTGAACTTGATGTAACCTTCGTAAGTCATGGCATCGGCATCACCAGACCTGATGTTCGCATCTTCAGTAGGGTTGAACAAGTTGCAACCCGCCACACCCAAAGCGGTTGCCAGTGCTGCAGCAAGCACGAATTTCTTAGTTTTGAATGAAATCATCTTTGTTTTCCAATTTTGCTACAAAGATAACATTATTCTTACAATAAATATACTTCATTAGTTTTTTACACTTCGTTTTTTGTATTTTTTTCTTTTATGGACGTCAGAAAATCAAGCGCAAACTGAGGGGATTAAAAAAATTATATTTGGACCATGGATTCTTACCGTGAATATCTCCCGACCAAGGCATTCCGTATTGCCGAAATGCGCCTGGCAACCCTGCTCAGGGCCGAAAATGACCGTCTTGACGCCCTGGCCCAAAGCCTTGGACGCGAGTGCGCCATCGGGCCAGATAACCTGGCTCAGGAACTGCCCAACATCATCAAGTTCACGGACGAGTACCACGACCTTTATATGAAGTACCTGGATGCGGTTCTGCCTCAACAGCCGCGCCCCATCCAGTGCAGGCCCGCCTGTGGCAATTGCTGCCACCATTACCCCATGTCGGTGGAGCCCTTCGAGCTGGTGTTTCTGTATGCCAACCTGCGAAAGCGCGACGACCTGCTGAACATCCTGGAAGCCTGCCAGCTCAGGTCTTCGATGTTCGAGGATTTCTACGAAAAGCGCAAGGCCGAAGACCAGGCGACCCTTCCCATGAATGCAGACCCAGCCAAGGTAACGGAACTGGACGAGTTTGACGACCGCGCCGAAGACCTGGCCCTTCATGATTATTTTTCGGCCTGGAAGCCTTGCCCCTTCTCGAATCCGGTGGGGGACTGCATGGCCTACAAGATCCGCCCTGTTTCTTGCCGCATGTACTTTAGCGAAACAGACCCGCAATTCTGTACGCCGGAACATTTGCAGAAACCCGAAAACGACAGCTATATCGTCTACCTGCCCGACAGCATCGAAGATGCGGTGTACCGCGTTTCGGAGCATTACGCCCTGCTGGACCTGCCCGAAAGCTATTTTGGCGGTCTGTTGGCTGTAAACAAGTACGAAGGTGTCATGAGCAATACCGACGGAGGCGAAGTCGTCGGATGAGTTTTTCGGATTTTGTACACGAAATCCAGATGGACCTTTTTGGTGCGCCTCCTAAACCAAAGGAGAGCGATAAGCCCAAGGTTCCCAATTCCGTTTCACAGAACGGATTGGTGGGTTTTAAGTACAGTAACTTCATGAAGAAGAGCATCCGCTGTAGGGGCGGAGTACTGTTTGGCCACCCCGAGGTGATTTTCCCGGCCTACATGAAGTCTGATGAATTTGCGCAGGCCCGCGAACTGGCAGCAGAATGGGCTGAACACGCCACCAAGCGCAAGACACAGAAGAACAAGGAAGTGACCAAGGAACTGGTGACCCGTTTCTGGACGCTGGTAGACCAGATTCTTGCCGACAAGGGGGAAGCACCCCTGGCAACCCGCCACAAGCTTCCGCCCATGAAACCCAAGGGCAAATATCACGACCTGACAAATATTTTGTCTGCAATCAACAATACCTATTTCGAAAACAAGCTGACATGCCGCATTACCTGGAGCAATAGGGTAGGGGGTCTCAGTTTTCATTCGGTACGCAAGGACCCTGTAACCGGCGAAGACTTCAACCTGATCAGCATCAGCAAAGGCTACGATGCAGCCAACTGCCCGGAATACGCCGTGGCCGGTGTGGTGTACCACGAATGCCTGCACATCGCCATTCCCCCCGAAGTAAAGAACGGCCGCCGAATTGTTCATGGTCGTGCCTTCCGCAAGCAGGAACGCCTATACCTGTACTACGCCGAATGGATCAAGTGGCATAAGGAAGTGCTTCCTAAAAACATCCGCGATATGCGCCGTCACAAGGAATTATAAGGAACTATAAAAAAAGACCAGCAGAAGCTGGTCTTTTTTGACGCTATAAGAAATATTACCTTGTCGGATACCACTGAGTTATATTATCGAAATCAAGTACTGTAAATCCGCCATTTACACCAGAACATTGATTAGAACTTCCAATTTCATAAATGCTGAAATAACCTTCTTTACCCAAAGCATCCGAATAGGTTAAACCAATACTTCGAACCATCTTCAAAGCATTGTTCATATCAGGAAATGTTTCTGTTGGAGAAAAATGAATGTCACCAATTTCTCCTTCATAGGAAGACATAAAATCATTCCAGGTAAAGACTAATGTTTTAAGAGAATCATTTCTTGTCTTAGGCAGTAACGCAACAGGCCTTTCATAAGAATAAGGGTCGACTGCACTGTTATCAATAATATCTATCTTAAGGTATGCAGTATCGGTACTTGTATAGGTGATACAAATTCCGTCCCACGAGGAAATGTCTTTCCCTACAGAAAAGGCAACTCCGTTATAAGGAAAGTAATGTTCATATTCAGCCTCAAATCCATACCGCCCGACTACGGCTTTGTACTCGGAAACAACTGCATCTAGAGTTCCAGACTCTTCATTGTATTCACTAGTTTCGATTTTAAAATCTACTGGCCACGTAAATACGGGGTCCTGAGAGTATAATCCAACAACTCCTTCGTTGTGTGCTTCGCTACCGTTCCAATAGAAACACTTTTCTGTATTTTTATTATTGCAACGTGTCTCTATATTGTTATCGAAGTTGCAGAACTCTGTAAGAGGGGAGAAAGTCTTGTTGTTGCACAAATTGTAAATTTTTCCATCTTCACCGCAGAATTCAGACTGGTCGTTATATTCTTCACCGCCACATTTTTCACGAGGTTCGCCCTTTGAATCACAAAATTGTTCATCCGGGTTATAGGTTTTCGTTTCGCCACAAGCATATACCTTGGGGCCGACAATATTATCCACTTTTTTTAGCGTAGTAATCTCGTAAACCTGGTAATTATATGATTCTGGTGTAAATGAATAATGACTTACAACGATGCTTTTACCAAAGGGCTTTTTTCCGTCACCAAAGGCAATTTTCGTTGTTGTATAGTTTTCTGTCGCATCAAGGCCATTAAACCATGTATATTTCCCCATGTCATTATAAGTTGCGGCTAAAGTAAGAGACGTGCTTGCCTTATAGGTGATACATAGTCCACCCCACTCAGAGATGTCGTGGATTTCTCCATCAGAAGATATATTTGCTTCCATATTTCCTATGGTATTCGAACCAGATATTTCTCCGACCGAGCATTCAACTCCATCATCATTTTGCCAGCATCCCCAATTCAAGTTTTGTTTTTCGCCCCAACTTGAGTTGTACAACACATTTCCTTCACAAGTTGATTGTACTTCAATCTTCATGGTGTCGCAGGTGATTGTATCCTTGATACCATTGTAGTATTCAATATAGGCTACAGGAGTATAACTGCGTCCTTGTTCATTCAGTTCCAGAGTTGCCATGTTGTTTTCTGTTTCATTGCCAACGGCATCCTTCCAGGTTACTGTAACCAGAGAATCAGGCAACTTTCCAGACATTCCGTTGAGGGTTATAGTTTGAACATTACCATAAGCGATTTCGCTTGCGGCGGTTTCGTAGACGCAACTTTGATAGCGATAGAGAGCCCATCCTGTAGGGCATTCAATATTTTGATAAACCCCGTCATCAAGAGTGATTCTTAAATTACGACCATAATACTGCGTACTTTCATCCTCAACAATGAGGGAATCCGTGACTGTTCTTGACGTGGTGTCTCTTTGGAACCATACAAATGTCGGGTTCAGGGTATTAACTACTCCATTGTACAAGAACGAGTATGTAAAGTTCCATCTGAGAGTATCACCCATCAAGACATGTTCTTTTTCGATGTTACAGCTCTTAATAATGTTATCCGTAAAATATGGATCATCGGAATTTTTCATTGCCGAGTATTCGCCAATTTCAAGAAGTTCAAATGCACCCTCCAGAGCACCATCAGTACTATTCAGGGTAAAGGATATCTTGATTTTTTCAGCATTAACAGATCCATCCTTATTATCCACAATGGATTTGCCTTCATTATCAAGGAAGCTTCCAAACTCGAAGCACCTTATATGGAACTTGGTGGGATCAGAGGGAAGTACCGCAGAATATTCACCATTTTCGTTTTCAATGGTCAATCGGGCTGTTATGGGATTCTCTATAGCAACCTTGTTCCAATTATTTTTCCAATTATAGTTTACACAGATTCCTTGCCAGTCTGTAATGTCCTGACTGGTCATATCTCCCTTAAGATAGAAGAACATCTCAGGATTGTTATTAGTATAAACGGTGGTGTAAATATATCCTTGTTTATTGACACATTCTTTAGCAGTTAAATTGTCTTCTCCGAATCCAAACTTGCCGTTGGATTCCCATTCGCTGGTGATGGTGTCGCCGTCAAACCACATGAAGATATCATCTTTTGTATAAGCATTCCAGTCAAATTTGAAGTAGCCATTTGTAGTATTTCTTACAAATTCCGGAGGCGTGGGAAGGGTTATAGAAGAAGAACATTCATTTAAGCTACCAAAGGTAATCAGGTTAAAGTAGGTGTTCTGGCGCTCGGTCGTCTTGATTACAAAATCGACTTGAGTCAAAGAGCCAACCAGTAACAAGATCTGCTCCAAATCGGTGTTACCCAAGGTATACGTAAACTTGCTGTACTGATCAGTAGACGTAGTTTTAGGCATGTCAATATCGACATATTTATCATCGAGTCCATGCAGTCGCAGATAAGCCCTTGCGGTACTGACATAATCAACACAAACACCTTCCAAATTGTTAATGTCAATAGACTTTTCCATTTTGACAGAAACCAGAACAGAATCCTTTGTATTCGGATAGATTTCGCCGCAAATACCACCACAGGATTGAATGATATCGTCTAGTTTTTCGTTGGCGTCATAACCCACATAATCCTCAGGAACCATCCACATGTCATTGTAGTTTCCAGCCAGTTTCCATTTCCAAGTGTATTTGTCATAGGAGAATGAGCTTCCATTTTGTGCGTTCCATACAAAGCGAGGAGCACTGGATTCATCTGCGCTGGACTTCGGTTCAACACTAGCGCTGGATGCAGGCTTCACGGAATTGCTGGACTTAGGCGCAACACTTGCACTAGAGGCGGGTTTTACAGATCCACTGGACTTCGGCTTAACGATTTCGCTGGAATCGACATCGGCAGATTCGCTGGAGTTTTCCTGAACGTCATCACTTGATTTCAGGTAAGAGGAACCATCGCTATAGAATCCCAGGGCAACAATGTTGAAACTGAATTTTTCGTCAGAGTCTCCTGCAAAGGAAACCATGATGGCATTGGCTTCGCCCATAAACTTGTTGAAATCGGATTCACCGAAGATATATTCCAGGGAACTGAACGGAACCAGTGTTCCGCGGACCAAAGTATCGTTGGCGAAGTTCTTAAATTCACAGCAGTATTCAGATATAACGGAACCGTTATCATCCAAGTGTAGCAGGCAGATATTTGTGGAGGCGTAGGTGCAGCCAAGAGCAAGAGCGATTCCACTGTAACTGGATTCGTCGCTCAGGTCCACTGATTCAAAACGGAATGCGACACCTGCTTCGGCATAGCCATCTGCATTGTACAAGGAACCTGCAAGGCCCCCACTTCTAGAGACAATTGAACTGATGTCGTCTAGAGAGTTTGTGGCGAAGTTGTTGCCCGATTCATCTTTAGCGTGGAAAATAATGCTGCTTTTATCGTTAGCAATTATAAAAGGGCTGAATCCAGATGAGGTTGTTTCAGAAATGTAATCGTCAGCATAACCCTGCCAAACAAGATAGGCCGATTCAAAATCGTAGGTGGGAATCTCCGTATTACCTTCGGGAGTTATGACTCCGTATGTTCCCTTGTGTTCTTCCTTGAATTCTTCGGCGTAGTCAGTACAGGCAGTGGTGTTCAGCAAAAAGCCCAAAGAAAAAAGGGCAGACAGGCGAGTTGCAAATTTCATGTTATTCTTCATTTTTCAGCCCCTTAGAACAAGAATGTTACACCAACGGCAACAAGGCCTGCGGCGGCGATTCCGATACCGACGGTTCGCATGGTTTGAGCAGATTCAATCTTATCTAACTGATCATTATACTCTTCGTGGCTACTGATGTTCTTTTCACGTTCAGTCTTAGCCTTGTTGTTGAAGACGGCAGCCATAACGCCACCGCCAACAGCGACGGCGCCAGAAATGGCCAGGGGTACCCAGTGGACCTTGAAGCTGGACTTTTTCTGTTCGTTCTTTGCGTCCTTGGCGGCTTCGGCAGCCTGAGCCAGTTTCTGTTCTTCGATGCGGACCTTTTCTTCGGCGGCCTGCTTTTCAAGATTCTTGTCAGAGGAATCCTTGGCAGGTTTGGCGACGGCAGTGGTGGAGTCGGGGAGAGGCTTGACCACGGGAGCAGGAAGGGTAGAATCACCTACGGTTGCAGTCGAAACAATTTCACCCTTGGCAACGGCAGCGGTGGCGTTAGAATCCTGGGAACCCCAGCTCCAGCGGCCCATCAAATCCTTTTCTTGATAGGCAGCGGTAAATTCCACACGTCCCCTAAAATTTTGCATGGAACCGTCGGTTCCCAAGGGGAGTTCTACCTTGCGACGGGGCATGTTTACGAACAGGTGGCTGAACTTACGACCCATGGGGAGGGCATCTACGCTAAACAGCTTGGCTCCGCTCAAATAGTAAGCGCCAGAAACCGGACGTTTCAAATCAAGATAGAAGTCCAACAGGTCCGGTTCCAACACAATGCGCACATTGGCAGAACTGTTACTCAGGGAATCGTTAATTTTCAAGACAGATTCAATAAAGAGGGGTGCGAACTCGCCACCGCCCTTACGCATGACGATGTCACCACATTTTTCAAGCCAGCGTTCCATAATGTTCTGCTGGGACTTCATACGGTCGGCATCAAAGTACAGGTTGAAGTTATAGGTGGCGTCAAAGGCACCGTCAAAACTTAGGGGTTCAAGGTCTACGGAACCATTCAGCTTTAACAACTGTTCCTTGGAAACCAGGATTCCGCCCAAGGCCGTAGCGCAGGTTTTGATCTGTTCGGTACGTTCCGCAAGGGAATTGCCCATCTTCATGGCACCCAGCCGCAGTTCACCGGTAAGTTCCATGTACTTGGTTTCGAATTCGGGGAGTTCAACGGCATAGAAGTGACTACAGGCGTCGTCCAGCACATCGTTGATAGAAATCATGGAGCACTGGTCGTTCATCTTGGCGATCTTGTTGGCTTCTTCCCACAAGGCGTCCAGTTCCGGGTTGCCCTGGCCCAGTCCCTGTTTCAAGGATTCCAAGTCTTTCTGAATGGCTTGAAATTCCGAGGCGTCCTTCACAAAAATGGAGGCGGTGGGGTCGGACCATACAAATTGAGTAAGTGCAACAAGCAAAAGCGCGATTTTAGGCAAAAATCTCATAACTTCCCTTTAAAAATTTTCACAGCAAAAAAATAAGAATTTCTTAAGATTTTGGAATTGCTTGGAAATCGTTTGGGCTGTCTTATAGGGGGAGTCCTGAAAAACTGATATTTTTATTACATTTGGAATAAATTTTGGGATATTCATAGCATATTTTTGAATTTTGACAAGATGAAGTATTTGGCCGTCGGGGCTGCCCTATGTGCCATTTGTGGATGTAAAGATGAAAATCCTGGGGGAACAAAGGCTTTGGGTACCCAGGTGACCGCCAATCAGGTTCAGTCTGACGAAAATAAGGCTGCCGCAAAGAAAGCGGAAGATGAAAAGTCCATTATCAAGGGCAAGGTCCGCAAGGTTATTGGCGAATGTGACCTGCTAAAGAAAAACGCGGACTGGAGCCAGTTACGCATGGGTCAGAGGGTGGTGGAAAACGACCGAATCAGAACCGCCCTGGAATCCGAGGCGCTGGTGGGTGTGAACGATGGTTCTACCTTGCTGATTTCGGAACTTTCCGACGTGACTATTTCTGCCGAGATGCTGGATTCCATGTCCAGACGCATTTCTGTGTATGTGAAGCAGGGTAATGTTTACTTTGACGTGCAGAAGCAAGGGGAATCCCAGATGGACTTCCGCACGGGAATTGCCGTTGCTGCTATCCGTGGAACCGCTGGCTTTGTGGGAAACGTAAACGGCAACATGGTGGCCTCTTTGAAGGAAGGCCGTCTCGAAGTGAAGTCGGATAAGGAAACGACCTCTATCGAAAAGAACCAGACCGTGGTGCTGGATAGCGTGGGTAAATCCAAGAAGCTGAAGCTGAAGTCCTCGGGTACCAAGGCCTTGGCTGCTGCCATCGATTCTCTGTCAAAGACGTCCGGCGGTTCTATCGAAAAGTTGACCGAGGCTCTTGAAAAGTTCGATAATATTTATGCCGTACGTCAGGCTACTTTTGCCAAGAAACTGGAATCCAGGCAAATCCGCTTCGAGGTTCTGCCTCTTGCCGAAACTACGGAACAGGATAGTGTTATTCTGGTGGCTAGCGCAACGCCTGGCCTGGTGGTTAGCGTCATGGGCGAGGTGGATACGGTTCCTGCAACGGGTCTGTACCAGCATACTTTTAAATGGGAAGAAGGAACCTATGGCATCAAGCGCTTTATTGCCGGCTGTAGGGAAGGTGACCTGGAAATCCCCTGCGGATTGTGGAGTACTGCCTATGTGAAGCCCGCTCCTGCTGTACAGCCCGGCGACACTGCTCAAGCTGCCGTTGAGACCTCTGCCGCTGAACCCGCAAAACCTGCCGCCAAGGACTTGAGCAAGCTTGCAGTTTCTATTGCCGGCAAGGTGGATGAACGGATCCACTACTATCAGGGTACTTACCGCAACAAGATGCGTTTCAGCCTGAAGAATATTTCTGAAGATGACCTGGGCGAACTGGCCAGCATCGAAGTGACCAAGGGCGGAAACAGGGTGGCCCTCTTCGAAGGTAGCGATTTGAGTTCGCTGAACTACAGCGCCGACGTGGAAGTGGAACAGAACCATATCGCCGAATACGAAGTGGTGGCAAAGCTTAAGAACGGCAAGACCAAGCGGGCCAAGAAAACTTATACCGTATTCTGCGGCAACCATTCCCGCAACGGAAACGCACTGGATCCCGACATGACCGAGGCTCAGGAATTCGAAGAGGCCAAGGCTGACCTCGTAAGAGATTAATCAAACCGGAATTTAAACAATTAGGTGTACTTATGAAGACTTTCTATAAAAAATGTGTTGTTTCTTCTGCTTTTGCAGGTTTGCTGATGGCTTCTCTTGTTGGCTGTTCTTCTGCTCCGGCTCCCGAAACAGAACCGACACGCAACAATGCCAAGAACGCCTATAGCGAAATGGAAGACGGCCAAACTGTCGCTCCCGCACAAAGTGCCGCCGCGCCTGCTCCGAAGGCAGAAGCTCCTGCCGAAGAAACTCCGGCTGTGGCCATTTCTAACGTGCAGTTCAAGGTAAAGCCCACCGTTATGGTGTTGCCGGCCATGGGTGCCAAGGGGGCCACAAGCATCGAAGTCATCAAGAAGAATCCTCTGGCCAAAACCGCCATGGAAGTAATCAATGCCTACATGACTGAACGTGGCTACAGTGTCATGAGCCTCGAAACCCAGAACCAGCTTGATGAAGTGGTTCAGCTCCAGGATGACATTGCCGGTAACGATGCCGACTTGGCCTATGTGGCAGGCCTTGCCGTTGGTGCCGACATCAACTTGACTTTTGCCGGAAGTATCCAGAACGACAATCTAGTTATTGACCTGAATGCCAGCGACGCTTCTACCGCACAACTCATCGCCAGCGAATCCAGCCGCCAGAAAGACGAAGGGGAAGGCCAGCGTGTGTTAGTCCAGAAGGCTGTAAAGAATGCCATCGTGGCCCTTGAAAATAAGGTTCGCGATGAACTGGCCGCCGAACTTGAAAAAGGGGTGCAGTACAAGGTGGTTTGCCGTTTGACTGGCGATTTTACCGATGAACAGGCCGAAGAAATTTCCAATACGGTTTCGATGAAGGTCCGCAAAATGTTTAACAAGATGCAGGTGAAGTCCATGACCCGCAACACCTACGATCTTGTAGTCTATGCCGACCCCGACAAGTACGAAGACGCCCAGATGGTTTACGCAGAATTCTACGAAGCCCTCAGCGGAATGGCCAAGGTTCGCCGCCAGAACATCACCAAGAAACTGATTATCCTGGAGATTCAGTAATGAACTGCCGTTCCCTGAAAGCGATTGTATTGAGCCTTGCCCTGGGTGTTTCCCTGGGAACAGCCGAAAATCTGCTGACCTATACCGCATCCTCCAAGGTATCCCAGAAGGACGCCGACCAGAAGGCTCTTGATGGGGTTGCCAAGCAGATGAGCACACGGGTAAAATCTGAAATGGAAACACGCAAGTCTGAAGACGCTAACGGAAACGTTACCGAATCCGCAGACATGTTCAAGGGCAGCTACACCAATGTGGTGCTGAAAGGCGCAAAGATTGTTCCGGGCCCCAAGCAAAATAACCAGTTTACTTCCACGGTGACCGTCGATCTGGACCAGATTGCCTCCAAGATTCTCCTGGATCTGGATGTCATCCGTAACGACGTAAAGGATAAGGAAAAGATTATCCGCACCGACCTGAAGGCTCACGATTATTACAAGACTTCTGTTGACATGGCCGCCTTAGAAAAGTTGGTGGACCGTTACAACGAAGAACTTGAAAATCTTTCTACAGTCCAGAAAGTTCCCGCTGACTTGAAGCTGGACACTCGACTGAACGCCTTGAGCGAATTCTTTATGGACAATTTGCAGTCTCTGAAGATGGAAACGGACTTGACCAGCGAAGCATTGATTGTATCGGTGAAGGATTACGCCAAGCCGGTGGCTTTTATGCCAATCGCCTTGGTGCAAGACCGCAAGAATTTGGTGGTGGAAAAAACCGACGACAAGGGGCAGGCTGTCTTTGACCTGAAGGACGTTATGGCCAAGAAGCCCACGGGCGAAGTGACCGTACTTCCGGATCTTAAGTTCAAGTATGTACGCCCTGCTGCCATCGTTTCGAAAACTGTGCAGTATTCTGCCGAAAGGACAGGCGTTGCCTACAGACTTTCCTGCAAGGGAGAAACCGCAGAATGTGGAGCCCTCCGCAAGTTCCTGCTGGAATCGGGCTTCTCCTTCGTAGACGATCCAAAAACGCCTGAACTGGCGGTGACGTTGGACTTTAGCGATAAGGCCAACAGCGGTAAGACCCTGTACACCTCCAAAGCAACCATTTCCATCAAGTCCGGAGACGTCGAAATGGTGGAACAGCCCCAAGGTGTAGGCCGCGACAGCGAAAGCGCTCACGTCAAGGCCATTACCAAGCTGCCCTCCTCCAAGATCCTGCAGAATTTCGCTAAATCCCGGTCAGCAAAACGTTAGCCAGTTCCGAGATGATGTCGTCCTTGTCATCGACATAGGATAGCGGGTCTTCGAGAATTCTTTCGCATTGCATTTTCGTTAGCAGGGTTCTGTAGGGAGAGCTACCGCCAATCTCTTCGGCCCTTTTATTGATGTTCTCCAATGTATCCTGCAAATCCAGGAAGTATTGGAGGACTTTTTTTATGGTTTTGCTATTGCGTTTTAACAGCTGGTCGGCCTTGATTTGAACTGTATTTCGGTACCACAGGGAATTTGGAGCCGTCTTCAGGGATAATTGCAGCAGGGGTTCATGATTTCCTAGGAGGAACTGGTTTAAGGCATCGATATATTGCCGGGTATGCGTTTGTAACTGCAGAAAAAGTCCCGGGAAGTGATCGTCAGCAGTCCCGATTTCCTGATTCAGGTAGATCAGGCGGGAGAGCCTGGCGTGCTGAGGGAGGATTTGTGGATTGGCCACCCTGAGGAGATCACCAAAACTAAGACGACGACGGTTAATGTGACGTCTGCAGAACATTTCTTCGGCGTCTTTTAGGGTAATGGGTGTTAAGTAAACGGTTTGACTTTCGGGTGAGTACGTTAGACTTCCTGGATTCAATAGCATATCTTGAATAATTTGTTCAAAATTTTCAGAAGTCTCTGCATTTACGGGAGTCTTGTACCGCTTAAGTTTGATGTCGAAAGGAAAAATGTCTTTCGATGTCAAAAAAAGGTTGAAGCAAATGTCAAATTTATAGCGGTCGCCTAAACGTTCGAAATCGTCATAGAAGTAATTTTCGCCAGTGACGGTAGTCATGTTCTCGATGCGTATGGAACTGTAGTCGATTTTAAATTCTGCTTCATGCCCAATAAAGGTGGTGGGGAGCACAAGGAAGTCCAGCAACTTGGTGACAAAACTTTCGATATTCGTAAAGTTTAGACTTGACGTATATACCGTGATACGGCTGTCTTCTATGGTGATGGTTTTACGCATCAGGAATTCAAGCCAATTGGGAATCTTGGACTTTGTCTCATGAGGATTCTTGGAAAGGTTGGTGAGAAGCATATCCATGTATTCTTTGACAAGGAAGAATACCTCTGTAAGGGCCTTTTCAGAGTAATTGATTTTTATCTCGCTCTTCTTGTATTTATCGTATGCGGTTTCAAAATTGCGTTCCTTATCATGTAAATCAAAAATACGATTCACATAACGGCTTACCACATAAAGAGTCTGGTGAATTCCGAAGGGTCCGTGGTTTATGTCAAGGGACTTGTAAATTGTCTGCATGAAAACGCTCCTCAACCCTTATATCGTTTCCAATCGCAAAATTGTAAACTTGCCACATATATCTTTTTTCTAAATTTTCGCCGTTCAAAATTTAAACGTGTATATCACGAGGTAACTCAATATGGCAATGCAAGATATGAATGACCAGGTCGTCGCTCGCCTGGCTAAGCTGGATAAGTTCAAGGAAATGGGTATCGAGGCCTATCCTCATAAGTTTAACCGCACCCATGATTCCAAGGTTCTCAAGGAAAATAAGGACGCTCTCATCGCTTCCCAGGAAGAAGTGGCTTTCGCTGGCCGTGTTGTCCGCTTCAATCGTAAGGGCAAGATGTGCTTTATGCACCTGAAGGACCGTTATGGCCGTCTGCAGGTGGTTTGCGCCCGCGACGAAGTTGGCGAAGAAAACTACGAAATCGTGAAGATGACCGACCTTGGCGACTTCATCGGCGTTAACGGTACCATGTTCGAAACCCAGAGCGGTGAATACTCCGTACGCGTGAAGAAGGTGACCATGCTTTCCAAGGCTGTGCGTCCGCTCCCCGTTGCCAAGGAAAAGATTGACGAAAACGGCAACAAGGTGGTGTTCAACGAATTTGCCGACGTGGACGCCCGTTACCGTCAGCGCTATATCGACATGGCCTTGAACGACGACGTGAAGGACGTGTTCATCAAGCGTTCCAAGATTATGCAGTCCATTCGTGAATACCTCATCGAAAAGGGCTTCATCGAAGTGGAAACCCCGACTCTGCAGCCGATTTACGGCGGTGCAAACGCTCGTCCGTTTACCACCCATCACAATGCCTGCGATATGACCCTCTACATGCGTGTCGCTCCGGAACTCTACCTGAAGCGATGCATTGTTGGCGGTATGGAAAAGGTTTTCGAATTCTCCAAGAACTTCCGTAACGAAGGTATGGACCGTACCCATAGCCCGGAATTCACCGGTCTGGAATTCTACGAAGCTTTCGCTGACTACAACGACATGATGGTCCACTTCGAAAACATCTACGAACGCGCCTGTATCGCAGCAAACGGCACCACCAAGATCATGACCCAGGGCAAGGAAATCGACTTCAAGGCTCCGTGGCCCCGCTACAGCATGATCGAAGCTATCGAAAAGTTCGGTGGCCTGAAGGTCAACGAAATGTCTGACGAAGACATCAAGAACAAGATGGAAGAACTGGGCGGCCACCTGGATGGTGAATTCAGCCGCGGCCGTGGCATCCTGGAACTGTTTGAACTGACTGTGGAAGACAAGCTGATCCAGCCCACCTTCATCAAGGACATGCCCACCGAATCTACTCCGCTCTGCAAGAAGCACCGTACCATCGAAGGCCTCATCGAACAGTTCGAACCCTACGCAAACGGCTGGGAACTGGGCAACGCCTATACCGAACTTAACGACCCCATCCGTCAGCGCGAACTTCTGGAAGACCAGGTCCGCCGTGGCCGCGGTGGTGAAGGCGAAACTCACCCCATGGACGAAAACTTCATGCACGCTATCGAATCCGGTCTGCCTCCTACCGGCGGTGTTGGCTTCGGTATCGACCGTATGGTGATGCTCCTGACCAACCAGGAAACCATCCGCGACGTGCAGCTCTTCCCGCTGATGAAGCCGGAAGTGTAAGCCCGAAGGGCTTACTAGGTCGCTTCGCTCTGAGGTATGAGGTCGCTACGCTTTGAGGTATGAGCTAAATGCGTGATTTTCATTCTCTTGAAATTTGGAACAAGAGTCATATGTTGACTCTTGATATTTATCGTGTAACGGAAAATTTCCCGAAGAATGAAATCTATGCTCTTACGTCACAAGTTCGCAGGGCCGCATACTCCATTCCAATGAACATTGCTGAAGGTTGTGGAAGAAAATCTGAAGCTGAATTTTGCCAGTTTCTCAATGTATCTTCCGGTTCAGCATCGGAATTGGAATATCAGTTGCTGTTGGCTCACGACCTTGGGTATTTGGAGAAGGAATCTTTTGAAAAATTGAGCGCAGATGTTGTGTCAATTCGAAAAATGGTTCAAGCTTTTGCTGCTCATGTCGCATCTCCCAAAGCACCGAAGGTGCGACCTCTAGCCCCAAAGCCTGCTGAAAGCAGGCGACCTCATGCCTAAACCTCTCGTCTCTCGTCTAATTATGAAACTTGAACTACTCATTGCCTGGCGTTATTTGGGGGCTCAGCGTAAGAGTCTCTTCGTTTCGCTTATCGGCATCTTCAGTATGCTTGGCGTTTCCATCGGCGTGTTTGCGCTGGTGGTTGCTCTTGCTGCGGTTAACGGTTTTGAAGAAGAGGTAACTGCCCAGATGATCGGCAAGGACGCTCACTTCGAAATCATGGCCTACAATGGGGAACCGATTGCGCCCTACGACAGCCTGATCAAGGAAGTCCGTGCCCACGATTCCCGCGTGACTGCGGCTTCTCCTTTTATCATCTACAAGGTGGGCATCAGCAGCAAGAAGGTGAACGACGGTATCGTGATTTACGGTATCGACGGCGAATCCTCCAAGGGCGTTACCGACATCCACAAGTACATCAAGTGGGGCAACTACTCTGTAGATAGCCTTGAAGATTTGAGCGGCAAGATGCGTCCGGGAATTATCCTGGGTAACGGCCTTGCCAACAGACTTCGTGTGGTGGTGGGCGACAAACTTGTTCTGCAGACATTCCAGAGTCCCGATGCGGTAGCCGCCAGCGGTGGTCCCAAGATGATGATGTGCGTGGTCAGCGGCATCTTCGAGACGGGCACTTACGAGTACGACGGCAACTTGGCTTATGTGGGCATTCCCGAACTGCAGACCTTGCTTACCATGGGTGACGCCGTTACCGGAATTCAGTTCCGCATGAATGACCATTGGAAGGCTGGGGAGGCTGTAGACAGTCTTGGCACTTGGCTTGGTTATCCTTACTACGCCATGGACTGGAAGACCAAGAACATCACTTTGCTCAAGTGGATGAACTATGAAAAGTTTATCGTGGCTGCAGTGATTTGCTTGATTATTCTTGTGGCCGCATTTAACATCATCAGTTCCTTGATCATGGTGGTAATCGACAAGACCAAGGAAATTGGAATCCTCCGCAGTATGGGCTTTAGCAAGGCTAGTATCATGCGGGTGTTTATGCTCATGGGCAGTTTCATTGGCGTGGGCGGAACCATTGTAGGAGGTTCCATCGGTTTGATTTTGTGCAAACTTCAGGAAGCTTACCATTTTATCAAGTTGCCTGGCGACGTTTACGTGATTCCCTATTTCCCCATATCGGTTCATGTTCTGGATGTGGTCCTGATTTTTGTTATCGGCATCGCTCTTTGTGTGGCCGCCACCATTCTTCCTGCCTGGAAAGCCAGCAGACTTGACCCCGTAGGAGCCATTAGACATGAGTAGTGAGGTCGGGCTTCGCCCTCTGAGGTATGGGGTCGGAGCTTCGCTCCTGGAGGTGTTTAATATGTGCATACGAATTAGGTCGCTTTGAGGTAATAATGAGTATTGATTTAAAGAATGATGCTGAGGTACAGACCAGCGTAACCTCTAGCTCGCTTTGCGAGCGACCTGATAACCTCATACCTCAAGCGCTTTTGGAAACCAGAGACCTTCGTCGTGTCTTTAGCGAAACTGGTGAACAGCTGGAAATTCTGAAGGGCGTTAATTTTTCAATGAACGCTGGCGAACTAGTCGCTCTTACAGGTTCCTCCGGTTCCGGTAAATCCACCTTCCTGAATTTGGTGGGTATGTTGGATACTCCCACTTCTGGCGAAATTCTGTTCAAGGGAAAGGAACTTTCGAAGTTCAGCAGCCATGAACGTGACATGTACCATCGAGCTCAAGTGGGATTCGTGTTCCAGTTCCATCATCTGCTCAGCGAATTTTCCGCTCTCGAAAACGTCTGTGTACCGGGTCGCATTCTCGGAACAAGCGAAGCCGAATGCCGCGAACGCGCCGAAATGCTTCTGGAAACCGTTGGCCTGAAAGACCGCCTGAAGCACTTGCCCCGCGAACTTTCCGGTGGTGAACGCCAGCGCATCGCCATAGCCCGCGCCCTGATGAACAAGCCGGATCTGGTACTGGCCGACGAACCCAGCGGCAACCTGGACGAAGCCAATTCCGCAAAGCTTAACGAACTGATCGGCGAACTGAACGAGAAGTTCAACCAGGCGTTCCTCATTGTAACCCACGACGAGATGTTGGCCAAGTTCGCTAAACGCCGAGTGGTGATGCATAACGGTTTGATCCAGAGTATCGAATAACGTCCTTTAAAAAGTAAGATGGATCCGTTTGATAAAAAAATATGGGACGTCAAGTAGACAAGCGCTAACTATAAAAACGATAGTGAATGAGATTTTTTAGGTAAAAGTTATGTCTGATATTAACGGTATTTTTTCGAAGAAGGCTAAGGCGGTTTTACAGGCCGCTCGCATGGCAGCCCGCAATTTGGGCAGCGACAGCATTAGCACAGAACATTTACTGCTGGGACTGGTCCGTGAAGATTCCGGCTTTGCAGCAGAAACCTTGACCGCCCTCAAGGTGAACTTGAATGAACTGGGCGAAAATGTTCAGCGTTCTTTGACTTCTAACGGTGGAATCATGACTGTGGGCGATGCTCACGGCGCACTCCTTTCGTTTACTATTCGTTGTAAGGCTGCATTGTTCAATGCGGCAAAGATCGCCAAGGACGAAGGGGACCAGTACATCGGTCCTGAACATCTCATGCTTGCCATCTTGCAGCAGAGTGAATCTCCCGCTGCAGGTACACTTTCCACTTTCGGCGTCACCTTTGAAAATTTCCAGCAGGCTCTGCAGCAGATCAAGCGCGATGCTATGGAATCCCAGGTTCCCGGCGAAGAGGGAATGGCTGGCGAAGGTCCTTTCGGGGGAGAACAGCCCCGCGAAGGTCAGCCCCGCGTTGGTGAAACCCGTCAGCAGGCTCGTTCCCAGTCCCGCTCCAAGACTCCGATTCTGGAACATTTTGGCCGCGACTTGACCGCTATGGCCCGCCAGGGTAAGCTGGACCCGATTATCGGTCGTGAAGCAGAAATTGAACGTCTGATCCAGATTCTCTGCCGACGCAAGAAGAATAATCCGGCACTCATCGGTGAACCGGGTGTGGGTAAGACCGCCATTATCGAAGGTCTTGCACTGAAGATTGCCCAGAAGAAGATTCCGGAACTGTTGGCCAACAAGCGCGTAGTTAGCCTTGATGTGGCAGCCATGGTGGCAGGCACAAAGTACCGCGGACAGTTTGAAGAACGCGTGAAGGGCCTTATTATGGAACTTCAGCGCGTAGATAATTCCGTCATTCTTTTCATCGATGAATTGCATACCATCGTAGGCGCAGGCGGTTCTGAAGGTAGCTTGGATGCTTCCAACATTTTCAAGCCTGCACTTGCCCGTGGCGAACTCCAGTGCATTGGCGCGACCACCATCGATGAATACCGCAAGTACATCGAAAAGGATGCCGCCCTGGAACGCCGTTTCCAGACCATCGTGGTGAACCCGCCTTCTTCTGAAGATTCCATCCAGATTCTGGAAGGTCTGCGAGCCAAGTATGCGCAACATCATAAGGTCCGTTATACGCCCGAAGCCATTCGCGCCTCCGTCACCTTGGCAGAACGTTATATTTCCGACCGATTCTTACCGGACAAGGCCATCGACGTCTTGGATGAAGCAGGAGCCCGTGTCCGCCTGAATTCCATCCGCACACCTCAGGACTTGAAGGAAATGGAAGATGCCTTGGCAGAAGCCCTCCAGCAGAAGGAAGAGGCTATTGCCGAACAGCAGTACGAAACGGCTGCCGCCCTCCGCGACAAGATTGAAGCTCTTACAAACCAGATTGCAGAACGCCGCGAAGCTCTCAACAAGGAAGATTCCGCAGAACTTCCCGTAGTTGACGAAAACGAAATCCGCGATTGCATCAGTAAGATGACCGGCATTCCTGTTAGCCGCTTGGCTGGCGAAGAAGCACAGAAACTTCTGAAGTTGGGTGACGAAATCAAGGAACGTGTTATTGGTCAGGATCAGGCCGTAGATGCAGTCGTAAAGGCAATCCGCCGTACCCGCGCCGGCATTCGCAATAACAAGCGCCCCATGGGTAGCTTCCTGTTCCTGGGTCCCACCGGTGTGGGTAAGACTGAACTTGCCAAGGTCTTGAGCTTGAGCCTGTTTGGTAGCGAAGAATCCATGATTCGTATCGACATGAGCGAGTACATGGAAAAACATAGCATTAGCCGCCTGATCGGTGCGCCTCCGGGATACGTTGGCTTCGAAGATAACGGCGGACAGCTTTCCGAGAAGGTCCGCAAGCGCCCTTATTGCGTGGTGCTCCTGGATGAAATTGAAAAGGCTCATCCGGACGTTTACAACTTGCTACTCCAGATTCTGGATGATGGTATTCTTACCGATAGCTATGGTCGCAAGATTAACTTCAAGAATACAATCATCATCATGACCAGTAATGCCGGCGCCCGCGAAGTCCGCCATAGCTCTGGCATGGGCTTTACCAAGATGGGGGAGACCGACGACTACGAACGTATGGAAACCGCTATCCGCGAAGAAGTAAAGCGTGTATTCTCTCCGGAATTCCTGAACCGTATCGACGAACAGATTGTGTTCCGTCCGTTGACCAAGAAGGACTTGTCTTCTGTTGTGGATATCCAGCTGACCTTCTTGCAGAAGAACTTGTCTGAACGCGGAATCCTGCTGGAAGTTTCCCAGGCCGCCAAGGAATTTGTAGTTAGTCACAATTACGATTCCGCCCTGGGCGCCCGCCCCATCCGTCGTTCCATTCAGCAGTTGATCGAAGATGAAATTGCCGAAGGACTCCTCCTTGGAATCTACAAGGACTTCTCCACGATTTCCCTGGATGTGGTGGATGGCAAGCTGAAGTTTACTTCCGAGGCGTTGCCTAGTTAGGTACAGGTCGCACCTGACGGTGCTAGAGGTGATCAGGTCGGAGCTTCGCTCCTAGAGGTTGATGCCGGAGAATGGGTAATTACCTCTAGGCGTAAGCCGACCTCTAGGCCGCAGGCCGACCTCACACCTCATACCTTATTTACTATCTTTTGACTGCAAATAATTCAAACAATCAACCAAAGGACTACATCATGGCAAAGATTTCTGCCGTTCTTATTTTCGGTGCACCGGGTTCCGGTAAGGGTACCGTCGGCGCTAAGCTCGCTGCTACCACTTCTCTCAAACACCTCTCCACTGGTGACATCTTCCGCGGCATCGCTCCCTCCAGCGAATCCGGCAAGCTCCTCGCTTCCTACTCCAGCAAGGGCCTCCTGGTTCCCAACGAAGCTACCGTTGAAATCTTCGGCCGCTATGTTGAAGGTCTTGTCAACACCAACAAGCTGAATCCCGAAAAGGACACCCTCCTCCTCGACGGTATTCCTCGTACCGTTGAACAGGTCAAGCTCATCGAATCCATCGTCGACGTGAAGCACATCTTCGTGCTCGACATCAAGGATGAAGCTACCATCGTTGCTCGCCTCCTGAACCGCGCCAAGATCGAAGGCCGTAAGGATGACGCAGACGAAGCTGTTATCAAGAACCGCCTCAAGGTTTACAAGGAATCCACCGCCAAGGTTCTTTCCAAGTACAACAAGAAGATCATTTCTCACATCGTTGGCGACAACACTCCGGACGAAGTGTTCTGCGACGTGCTGAAGGCATACGTTGACTTCTGCAAGGCTTCCGCTCCCAAGGCTAAGAAGCCGGCTGCAAAGAAGACTGCCAAGAAGAGCAAGTAATTCTTGACCCAAAAGTTTGAAGGCACCCCGTTTTTTACGGGGTGTTTTTTATTGTGCTTAAATCAACACAAAATATTACAAAAACCTTTCGGAATACTGAAAGTTTTTTATATTTGCTCAGAATTTGTTTAAATACCGCGTAAAAAGATTTTCTGACGGGAATATTGGTTAAAAATGGATAACTCTCAAGTTAACACAAAAAACGGATCCAATACAGGCAGTGCAAAGAACGACGACGAAATCGATCTCCTCGAAGTTCTAGGAATTCTTCTTAAGCACAAGCTATTCCTGTTTTTCTGTCTAGTCGTCGGTGCTGTTGTAGGTTTCCTGGCCTCTAACTGGGTTCGCCCGCAATATACTAGCGACGCTCTTCTTCAAATTGATGTTAAGGGAAACAAGGCCGGAAAGGCCATGGGCGAAATGGGCGCACTCCTTGATGTAGCCAGCCCCGCAGAAGCAGAAATCGAACTTCTCAAGAGCCGCATGGTCTTGAGCTACGTCGTCGAACAGGAAAGACTTTGCTTTAACGCCTATCCCAAGGGACCCATGAAACGTCTGACCCATAAGGAAGGACGTATGGACCTTGAAAACCTGCATATTCCTGAAATTGCCATTACCGAAAAATGGTATGCCCTGGTTACCGGTCAGGATGAATTCATTGTCATTACCCCGGAAGATACGGAACTGGTAAAAGGCAGGGTAGGTGAACCTGTTTCTGCCCCCTACGCAGGAGATTCCCTGGTTATCCAGGTCAAGGCTCTCCGTGCAGAACCCGGCCAGATGTTCGTTCTCGTCGAATCTGATCCGCTGGCCGCAGTTCGTGAACTCGTGAAGCAGCTGAACGTTGCTGAAAGGGGTAAGCAGACCGGCATCATCGGCGTTTCCTATACACATCAGTATGCAGACCGTGCCGCCTCCATCTTGAACACCATCGCCAATATTTATCTGCGCCAGAATGTTGAAATGCGCAGTGCTGAAGCAGAAAAGACCTTGGAATTCCTTGAAAATCAGCTGCCCGGTGTTAAGGCAAAACTTGATTCCGCCGAAAAGAAGTTGGCCGACTACCGTCATAAGATTGGTTCCGTGGACCTGAGCGGCGAAACCCGCACTCACCTTGAAAAGGAAGCCAACCTCGAAAAGCAGATTCTTGAACTGGAACAGAAGCGTCAGGAACAGACCCGTTTGTTCAAGGATGAGCATCCTGCCGTGGTCACCATTGTAAAGCAGCAGGATCGTCTGCGCACCGAGCTGGCCCGACTGAAATCTTCTGCCGCCAAGATGCCATTGACTCAGCAGGAAGTGATTAGCCTTCAGGAAGAAGTTGCCGTGAACAACGCTCAGTATACTTCCATGCTCAACAACATCCAGCAGCTCCGTGTGGTCCGTGCTGGTGAAGTGGGCAACGTCCGCATTGTGGACTACGCTCAGATTGAACGCAAGCCTAGCAAGCCCAACAAGAAGCTGATCTTGATCGGCTGCATTGCAGGTTTCTTCCTCCTGGGCGCCCTCCTGATTTACCTGCTCCAGATGACCAAGCGTGGCGTGCGTAGCTCTCTTGAAATTGAACGCGAAACTGGCGTTAGCGTTTACGCCAAGATTCCCAAGTCCGAAAACAGCATCCTCAGCCTCCGCAAGAAGGGCAAGAACACCCTGCCTCTCGTCGAAGAAGATCCCGAGGATCCTGCCAGCGAAGCTTTCCGTTCCCTTTATACTGCAATTGATTTCTCTGTGGGTGAACAGAAGGTTATCATGGTCACCGGTATGATTCCTGGCGTCGGCAAGAGCTTTGTATCCAAGAACCTGGCCGCCCTGTATGCTGCCGCTGGCAAGAAGACCTTGCTGATCGACGCCGACATGCGCCGTGGTGTGGTCTACAGCCATCACAAGCAAGGTCTCGGCGACGTACTTTCTGGAAGATGCACACTGGAAAGCGCTGTCGCAGACTCCATCACAAAGAACTTGTTTGTAATCGGTGCCGGTATAACAGATGTTTCTCCCAGTGAATTGCTGCGCGGAACCAAGTTCAAGGAACTCCTTGATAGCGCTTCGGAAACCTACGACACCATTATCGTAGATACTCCGCCTCTGAATCTGGTCACAGACTCCGAATTGATTTTCCCGGTTGTGGATTTCGCCTTGTTCGTTCTCCATTACGGACGTCATTCCATGGAACAGATCAAGGAAGCCATGATCAAGATCGAACGCTGCGGCAACAAGCCTCACGCCCTCGTGATGAACCATTGCGAATCCGACGGTCATGGTTATGGTCACTACGGATCCTACGGATCCTACGGCTCTTATGGCAGCTACAAAAAGAAGAAAAAGCGCTAAGTAAATCAGCGGCCTCAGGGTCGCTTTTTTTATATTTGGGACGGAAAAGTTAGAGGTATAAATGAAGTTTCTGATTACAGGTGCAGCAGGTTTCATCGGATCCAAGATTATGCAGATGCTTGCAGATCGCGGCGATGAAGTTGTAGGGCTTGATAATATCAACGACTATTACGATCAGCGTCTCAAGTACGGAAGACTTCGTGAAAACGGTTTTGAACAGCCGGACAGCAATTTTGAATTTGGCAAAATGTTGACCAGTACCAAGTGGTCCAACTGTCGCTTTATCCGCATGGATATTGCAGACAAGGAATCCCTGGATACCCTCTTCGCCTCCGAAAAATTCGACAAGGTCATGAACCTTGCGGCCCAGGCCGGAGTCCGCTATTCAATTACCAACCCCTATGCCTATATGCAGAGCAATATGGTAGGCTTCCTCAACATTCTTGAAGCCTGCCGCAATACCAAGGTGCCCTACCTGGTATTCGCCTCCAGCAGTTCTGTATACGGTCTCAACAGCAAGGTTCCCTACAGCGAAGACGACAAAGTCGATTCCCCGGTGAGCCTCTACGCCGCAAGCAAGAAGAGCAACGAGCTGATGGCCCACGCTTACGCCAAGCTCTACGGAATCAAGGTAACCGGTCTCCGCTACTTCACTGTTTATGGTCCCTGGGGCCGCCCCGACATGTCACCTATGCTTTTTGCCAAAGCCATATCCAAGGGCGAAGCAATCAAGGTGTTTAACAATGGCGACATGATCCGCGACTTCACCTACATCGACGATATTGCTGAAGGTTCTATTCATGTATTGGACCGCGAACCCGAGGCCGCAAACTGTGAAAACAACGTTCCATACCGCATTTTCAATATCGGCTGCAGCAATCCGGTAAAGCTGATGGACTTCATCAGCGAAATCGAGAACGCTTACGGCGAACCCGCCAAGAAGGAATTCCTGCCCATGCAGCCGGGAGACGTCTACCAGACCAACGCCGACACCACCAAGCTAGAACAGCAGTGCGAATACAAACCCCACTGGAGCCTCCACGACGGCATCGCCAAGTTCATGGAATGGTACAAGAGCGACGCAAATCCGCTGAGATGAGCAAATAGTGAATACAGAACGCACCTCATACCTTACTGCAGATATTAGGCCGGCCTTACGGCCTTTTAGGTATTAGGCCGCACCTGCGGTGCTTTGGGGCAATCAGAACAATTCACAATTCATATCTCATATCTGATAATTCATACCTGGTAGCTCATATCAGATATCTCGCCACAAGCCTTTTTGGGCCATATTCTCTCGTCTCTTCTCTCTCGTCTCTCCTCTATTATATATATTTCCTCAAAATTGCGGGCGGACCACGCCTGCTAGACTTTGTTCAACTAAAAGGAAAAAAATGAAACGTCTCTCCATTGCCGCTATGGCTATTTGTGTTGCTGGTCTTGTTGCTTGTAACCAGGCTTCCGCCGGTGGTTCCTTCAACCAGCAGGCTCGCCTCGACCAGCTCGAAAAGGATTTCAACCAGGTTAAGGAAGAATTCGAAATTCTTAAGTACGCTCTCGACAAGCGAGGCATTTCTCTCGAAGCTGCCAAGGCTGAAATGGAAGCAGACAACAAGGTCTGGGACATTCCCGTTGACGAATCTCCGGTCTTCGGCAACACCACCAACCCCAAGCTGACTATCGTGGAATTCACCGAATTCCAGTGCCCGTACTGCTCTCGCATCGCTCCCACCATGAAGGAACTCATGGACAAGCACCCGGGCGAAATCAAGTTCATATACAAGAACTTCCCGCTGTCCTTCCATGCTAACGCCAAGCCGGCAGCTGCAGCAGCCATTGCCGCTCAGAAGCAGGGCAAGTTCTGGGAATATCGCTATGCTCTGGCACCCCATTCCCGCGAACTGACCGACTCCACCTTCGAAGCAGTTGCTAAGGAAGTTGGCCTGAACATTGAACAGTTCAATAAGGACCGCGTCCTGGACGATGCCATGAACGCTCGCATCCAGAAGGACTTCGATCTGGGCGTCAAGGTTGGCGTTCAGGGCACCCCGAACTTCTACATCAACGGTAAGCGCCAGGATCGTTTCAGCCCCGAACTGGTTGAAAAGATGCTGAAGGAAGCCAAGTAATTTTGGTTCAATCTGTGTACGCGACTTCGCGCCGCGTGCACCTTTTTTGGCCTCAAAAGATTTAATTTCGAATAGCAAATTAAAACAAAGATCAAACTAACACAAACAAAAGGATACGATATATGATGAAGCGTACATTGACTGCTGCATCCATTGCCCTTCTGGGTTTTGGTGTGACAGCTACAATGGCTCAGCCGAAAGCACCTCGTGTAGTTCCTTACAAGTTCTTTGACGATGCATATCGCCAGGGTGGCTTCGACTACGCATACGGCGGCAAGAGCAAGGGTATCACCATTACGAAGGACGGCGGCTACAAGTCCAAGTCCGCTCTGAATATCAAGCTGGACCCCAGCGAATATTCCGGTGCTTCCGTTTGCCTTTACAACGAAACTTTCGACCTGAACAAGTTCATGCTCGACTCCAAGCTCGAATTCATGATCAAGGGCGCAAAGGGTGGCGAAACTGTTAAGGTCGGTCTCCTCGATGAAGAAGTTTCTGACGGCAAGAAGACTCAGGTCGTTCTTCCCATGAACAAGTACATCGAAGGTGGCTCCGTCACTACCGAATGGAAGAAGGTTTCCATTCCTCTGGTCGACTTCCCGGATCGTGGTCTCTACTGGGACAACACCCGTAAGTCTGAATTCCCCGCACGTATCGACTGGGATAAGATTGCAGAAATCCGCTTCTCTATCGACAAGAGCGCCGAAAAGACTTTCGAAGTCTGGGTTGACAACATCGAAATCGTCAAGGGTAACAAGAAGGCCAAGCCCAAGGCCAAGATGGTTTACTGGGATGAAAACAACGACGTCATCGACGGTCCTAAGAACCCCGAAAAGCTGGACGGCAAGGCTAAGCCCGTTGCCAACGGCATCTTCTACTCTGATGGCCTGAAGGGCTTCAGCTACAGCTACGGTGGTCTCTCTGCCCAGCGTGAAGCTGACTCCAAGACTCCGGGTAACAAGAACGTTCTCGCTCTCTACATCGATAACAACGACTGGTCCGGTGTGACCTACTCTCTGGGCGAAGGCAAGTATGTTGACTTGTCCAAGGTCCGTAACAAGGGTGGTCTCTACTTCTGGATCAAGGGTAAGCTCGGTGGCGAAAAGGTATACGTTGGTATTCTGGACAACCAGGGCAACGATATCAAGAGCCAGACCAAGATTAGCCTCAACGACTGGATCGAAGGCGCCAAGGTTGGTACCGATTGGAAGCTCGTCAAGATTCCTCTGAAGAAGTTCGGCGACAAGGGTAAGGCTTGGGACGCTAACAAGCAGGCCGAAGTTGCTAAGGATATCCAGTGGAACAAGATCCAGGAACTCCGCTTCTCTGTCGGCAAGGGTGAAAACCAGGGTGAACCGGGCAAGCCGGCTCCTGTGACCATCTACGTTGACCAGGTTACCTTCACCGAAAATATCGACTGGGTTGACCCGGATATCAAGTGGGATAACTGGAAGGGCAATGCTCCTGACTACGTAATTTCTGACTTCGAAAGCAAGTTCAACGGCGACAAGTGGGAACCGTCTAAGGGCCCGAAGTCCAAGGTTGAAGTTGATGTTCCGTTCAAGACTTCCAAGCTCGATGGCAACTCCCTCAATGTCAAGCATTTCGAAATGTCTGACTGGGTTGACGTTGTGCTCGACCTCAAGAAGAACAACCGCCCGGCTGCTGACCGTGACTGGACCAAGCACTGGGGCATCATGTTCGACGTTTACTCTGAACGTCCGTGGCAGTCCATTACCGTTCAGGTCGGCGACGCTGGCAGCGAACTCTTCGTTGCTAACACCGGTGTACCTCGCGGTCGTACCACTGTGATCGTTCCGTTCCGTAACTTCAGCAAGTTCCCGTACTACCAGCCGCCTGAAGCAAAGGAAAACGGCCTCTTCGACCTGAAGGGTGTTGTTTCTCTGGACTTCAAACCGGGTGGAGAAGGTTCTAACGGTTCCTTCGAAATCGATAACATTAAGCTGACCAACCAGAAGGAAGTCAAGGCTGCTGCCCGTCCGGCAGTTGTCAAGGTTGACGTCAAGGGTTCTTCCGACGTGATCAACCCGAACATCTCTGGTGGCCTCTTCGGTATCAACGCTGCCCTCTGGGACGGCGACATGCTGGACAACAAGAAGTTCAAGACCCAGACTTGGGAATATGCAAAGCGCATCAACCACGGCATTATCCGTTACCCGGGTGGTCTCCGTGCTGATGACGACCACTGGAAGGAAATCCTCGACAACCACGACTGGATGGTCGATACCGACGAATTCCTCGCATGGTTGAAGAAGACCGGCTCCAACGCTATGTTCACCGTGAACTTCGGTTCCGGCACCGAACAGGAAGCTGCAGCATGGGTTAAGCACACTAACGTAGACAAGAAGGCCAACATCCTGTACTGGGAAATCGGTAACGAAGTCTACGGTAACTGGCACCCGTACTACGAAAAGTATGGTAAGGACGGCGGTACCGTTTATGGTAAGCGCGCACGTAAGTTCATCGAAGCTATGAAGAAGGTTGACCCGACCATTAAGGTTGCTGTGCTCGGCGTTCTCGATGGCGACTGGAACGAAAACGTTCTCCGCGAAACCGGCGACATCGCTGACGGTCTTATCGTTCACCACTATCCGCAGCACTTCGGTGAAGAAAACGACTTCGCCATGCTCTCTGCTCCTCAGGACCTGACCCCGATCTACAGCCGTCTGCACAAGACCGTAGATAAGTGGACCAAGAAGTTCAACAAGGACAAGAAGATCGAACTGTGGCTCACCGAATGGAACTCTGTTGACTTCAACCCGGGTCCGCAGACCATCGCTCTCGAAAACGGCCTGTTCGTTGCTGACTACCTGGCTATGCTCGCAACTGAAAATGTTGACAACGCACAGTACTGGGATATCCACAACGACATTACCCCGGAAGGCGGTGACTACGGTTACCTGACCCGATCTGCAGAAGAATGCATGAACTGCCCGCGTCCCAGCTACTGGGCATTCCAGATGGCTTCTGACGCTCTCCGCGGTAAGCTCCTGAAGACCACCATCACTGGCGATAAGGAATCTCTCCTCACTACTTACTACACCGAAAATGGTAAGAAGAAGAGCCTCCTGGTCATCAACAAGAGCCCCTACAGCGATTACGAATTGAAGCTGGATATCCCGGGCTTCAAGGGCAAGGCTAAGATGCAGGTCTTGGACAAGTCCTCCGAAAAGCTGAAGGAAGGTTGGGCAAACGATCCTTCCAAGAAGGCTAAGGATGTTGACCTGTCTAAGCCGGTTAAGGTTGGCAAGCGCACCGTTACTTTGATCGTTCTCGACAAGTAATCACCTCAAATTAGCTCTAATGCCGCAAAGGTTGATGGGCTAAATTGAAATCAAAGAAATCCCGTCGGATAAATACCGGCGGGGTTTCTTTTTTGTAAAAGTTAAGTATGTGGACAATTCTTTGCTTGTTAACTAAATTTGTTTACGTTTGGGGTTAGATTCTAAAAAATCTTTCCGTTACATTATTGATTAGGACGTAAGGTGGGTGATGCCATCTTGTTTCTGGGATTAAGCAAAACACTTGCTGTTTTGCGTTGTTGAGTTGTTGGTTAGGAGACCACAAGAAAGGCGACGCGGCCTGGGGGTTGCGTCGCTTTTCTTATTCCCTTGTCATTGGGGATGCTCCATGGTAAAGTCTAAAATTCCCGATTGATCCTTCGGTAATTCGCCTTGACTTTTTTTACGCCCTTTATAAAATTTGTAGTTATATTGCACGTTGGTAGATTAGGAGGTTTTATTCGGATGAAAAAGAGATTTCTTGCACTATCGTTTGTATCGGCTCTGCTATTGGGCTGCACTTACGCTGATTCTTACACGGTTAATCAAAAGGAATTGGAAAACGAGGTTGCCCTGACCGACTTGGAGGGGGTCGTTTTTTCGTTCAGCTGCGACAACGGTTCTTCTAAATGCGGCCTTTCCTTTGACAGTTTCGCAACAAATACAATACAGACCTCATCAAGTCCCAATGGGAATCATTACACAGTAAACGAAAGCAGGTTTTCGAAAGCCTCTATCCTTAGCCTTCAGTTGACAGAAGAGGGGAAGGAGCCTAAGCCATTGATTGCCTATTCAAATTCCATAAAGAATTACATTAAGGGCGATGACTTTATTCCGACCATGGGTAATTTGGAACATCCAAACGACAAGATCAGTTTTAGTGGTTACTACTTAGATGACAATTGGGTGGAAAACGATACGACAGTCCTTATAGGAAATGTCATTTACGGCGATTCAAAGAACAGGGCTCGATTCAAGATTACAGATTCAAAGGGTCACTATGTATCCTTGGCTGTTGACATGATCTTGAAACAGATAGTCAGTAGTGAAGCAAATTTCGAAAACAGGGATTATTATAATCGAGAAATTCCGTTTTTCACTTTAAAAGAATATAGGAGGTAATCATGAAGATTAGAATTACTCTCCTGGCCTTGCTCTTGAGCGTTACGATGTCGATGGCAAAATCCTTTGATAATTTTTCCGTGGGAATCATGTCTGGATTGTCATTCAACGTGCTTTCCGGATTGCCAAGCGATTTTGATGAAGGCAGTGGTGCAGGCATGTCCTTGATTGCAGCAAGATTTGCAATTCCGATTTCCTCATCATATTCACCAAACGGATACTCATTGACCTTTGTTCCTGAAATCGCTCTCGATGTAAATGGGTATACCGTAAAGTTTAAATATCTTGATCAAGATGCCGAGGAAGAACTGACTCTAGTTTCTCTGCGCTTGGGAATGTTATTCGACGTTTTTTTTGATAACCACATGTTCCTAACTCTTGGACCTGACGTCAAGCTGACTAGCTTTGACGAACGCGTGACAATCGCGGATGAGGAATTTAAACCGAAATCAAATCCGTCCAGTCAAATGTTGGTTGATGGCACCATCGGTTTTGGCTATAAATTTCAAAGAATTGATTTTGGCATACGATACAGTATCGGAATAATGGAAATTTTTAAAAATACGGGTTTTCATGAGCACATTTTCCAAGGATACATCACATACTGGTTTATGCAATAAAAAAAAATTCTCACTTCCGTGAGGCCTTTTTATTAGTCCTTTAGGGATTACAATCATAGGAAACCGACGGCTCCTGCTCCTGTTGTAGAGGTGGCTCCGCCTCCTCCGCCTAAGCCATCTATCGAGTCGGACCGTGTTGTGCTTCGATACGCCGGCGGTACATTAGAAAATAGGTAGCTATAGTACTCAATAGTACTTTTTTTCTTGCAGTTGAATTTTTTTGTTGCATGTTCGTAAACTTTTTTATAAATTTGGCGTCGGTAAAAGGGGCGTGACGTAAGTCACATTTGGGTTTAGGAGGATTGATCTTGCGGTTAGAGCATTTGGCTCGCCCAAGTATACTTTCCTAAAAGTGTGGTGTTTGTATGGATTTGGCATGCCTTGCAGGGACGCCTGTTTGTTGTGTTTAGAGTTTGAAGGTTAGAAAGAGTTGTTGGTTAGGAGACCACAAAGAGCGGCGTAGCTTTCGGGCTGCGTCGTCTTTTTTTCCCTTATTCTTACGTTCTGAATTTTATTTTAAATAGAAGTGGCTATATTGGATGCACTGGGTATGAGATACACAATTATGGGTTGTTATTAAAAATGCTTTTTTTACATTTTTCTTTCTAATTAGTTTTTATCTTGTTTATGCATCACCAGACTATGACGCTGATTATGCCTTGCCTGGCAATTATGTTGAATATGCGTCAAAAGTGTCTGGCTCCAAATGTAACGTAAGTTTTAAAAGTCCT
The DNA here is from genome assembly GCF_002210365.1 of Fibrobacter sp. UWH1. Lineage (NCBI taxonomy): Bacteria > Pseudomonadati > Fibrobacterota > Fibrobacteria > Fibrobacterales > Fibrobacteraceae > Fibrobacter > Fibrobacter sp. UWH1. Next base: position 46,177 of record NZ_MWQG01000006.1, on the reverse strand, counting down.
CTGAAGAAAGTTGTTTTAGATAGCACAATATATCGTTGTAATCAAAAATTTGAAATTTATTTTGAAGGAGGAAATGTTTTTTTTTGCAGCGCTGCTATAAAAAACGAGCGTACAAAGGATGCAAAGTACGCTGAAGCTAAAGTTTGTAAAATTAATTTCTAGCAAAAGAAAATAAGTGCTTTGAAATTTACAGAAACGATTGCTAGTGATTCTTTGTCAGAAGAATTATTTTTCAATTTAGCATTAAATGGTCTTTTTTCTTTTTATAAAGACGAAGAGCCCGTTCCATTCGTATATTATGTGAAGTATTATCTTTGGTGTAATGATGATGATGGAGGTCAGTCTGGGGATTTGATTTTTCAAAGAAAAGATTTTTGGCTCTTTTTGAGACGAACAAAACTTATTTGGATGTAAAAAAAGTGGACTATGGCGTGATTTGATAAGAGGGTGAAACCTCTATTGAAAATTCAACAGGTCCAACGCGTTTCTTTAAAAATGTTATATTAGAGACATGGCATTAAAGAGATTTCCAATCGGCGTGCAGGATTTTGTTCAAGTCCGCAATAACGGATACTATTACGTAGATAAGACTGATCTTGTCTATAACTTGACGCATACAAGCCAATATTATTTCCTCAGCCGTCCCCGCCGTTTTGGAAAGTCGCTTTTGATTAGCACCTTGCAATACTATTTCGAGGGTCGTAAGGAACTGTTTACCGGCCTTGCCATGGAACGTTTGGAGACCGAGTGGAAAAAGTATCCGGTCATTCGCCTGGATTTGAGTACGGTAAAGAACTTGGAAGCAGAAACTTTCGCCTCCAATATGAACGAAATTCTAGCGGCAAATGAAGAAAAATATGGCATAAACAATGATAGTTCTAACCAGGCTTGGGGAAGTCGTCTTTCTTCTTTGATTCGTGCAGCCAATGCGCAGACCGGTGAACAGGTTGTTGTTCTTGTCGACGAATACGACGCCCCGGTTCTCGAGGCTATGGGTGATGCTGCTTTGCAGGAAAAGGTTCGCAACCGTATGCGTGACCTTTACGCCCCGCTCAAGGCGCTTGGTGGCATTTTGCGTTTTGTATTCCTTACGGGTATCAGCAAGTTCAGCCAGCTCAGCATCTTCAGCGAGTTGAATAACCTGAACGTCATTACCATGGATGACGAGTATGCAGCCATCTGTGGCATCACCAAAGAAGAACTGCTGACCCAGATGCAGCCCGAAATCCAAGCTCTAGCAGACAAGCAAGGCATGACCTACAACGAAGCAGTTGCTGCCCTGCAGCGCCAGTACGATGGCTACCATTTCTGCGAAAACTCTCCGGATATCTACAATCCCTTTAGCTTGATAAATTCCTTGAGCAAGCTGAATCTAGCGAACTACTGGTTTGCTTCCGGTACGCCAACGGTTCTTACAAAAGCCATGGCCCATTACAAGCTAAGCCCCGAGGAATACGACCGAGGTTTTGATGTCAAGCAGAGTTCTTTCGATGCCCCCACGGAAACTGCGGAAACGCCGATTCCCATTCTTTATCAGAGTGGATACCTGACCATCAAGGGCTACGACAAGAATGCGGTTCGCCCATATAAGTTACAGTTCCCCAATGATGAGGTCCGCGAAGGCTTGCTGGATCTTCTGACGTGCACCTATACGTCTAAAAATGGCGACGATACTTCCGAATTTCTGGATCATTTCATCACGGCGATGAAGGCTGGCAACCTGGAAACCGCACTTACCGAAATGCGTGCGTTCATGGCGAGCATTCCCTACGATATTGAGAAACAGAACGAACTCCACTACAGGACTATTTTTTACCTGATTTTCAGAATTGCCTCGCCCTACCTGGTGCGTAGCGAAGAGCGAACCGCTGCAGGCCGTGCCGACGCCGTGGTAGAAACCGCCGACAGCGTCTACGTTTTCGAGTTCAAACTGGACAAGAACGGCACCGTCGATGACGCCCTAAAACAGATCGACGATAAAGGCTACCTGCTTCCATATTCCGTGGTGAACAAAGCCGACGGAACGCTGAAGAGCTTGTACAAGATTGGAGCCGCCTTCGATACCGAAAAACGCACCATCGGCGAATGGAAAATCCAGAAATGCTAAGATTTGTGCTGCAACCTACGCGTAGTTGCAGTAAAAAAAACAGGGTCGCGCCTTCATCGGTGTGGCCTTTTAAAATTACAAGAAAGTCTTTGGGGTTACAGAGTCTTTATTTCCTCAGGGGAGAGACCTGTTTGTTGGGCAATGACTTCTAAAGAAATTCCTGCATCGCGGAAGTCCTTGGCAAGTTCCTTGTTCTTGGCTTCGGCACCTTTCTTTTCGCGGATGTTGAGTTTCTGTTCCAGAGACATATAAGCCTTCCTTGCGATGGGATCCTTGCGGTACTTTTCAACCAGTTCGTGATTGGAGCAAGTTCACCACAGGACATACGCAGATATTGACGAGGTCAGGGAGGATTTGTTCAAGTATATCGAGCTGTTCTACAATCGCAAGCGTTTGCACCGCAGCCTGGGGTACATGAGCCCGGTTGCCTACCGTTTGCAAAAACTTAGCGCATAACCTTTAACAAACAATACGAAAAAAAAGCGTATATTTATTCCATCAGCTAATGAATATGGTTTATGAGAAACCCTCTATTAAAAAATCAACAAGTCCAATCGGAAACTAGCGGCGTGTCCGTGTCCGAAACATCCAACCTTCTCTCCGTCCATAGCATTGCTGGACACCCCGCTGTTTACCGCCATCTGAAAACGGCGGGCAAGGCAGACGCCAAGCAGCAGAAACAGAACGAATTTTAAAACCCGTAGTAACCTCATATAAAACAAGAGCATTCCATGTTGTAATATGGGATGCTTCTTTTTTATAAAAAATTTTTGTACTTTTAAGGGGTGTGGCTTTTTATAGGTTTCTTGCAGAAAGGAGATTTTTTATGATAAATCATCTTTTAAAGTTTTCAATTTCTTCAATGGCATTATTTTCTCTTTGGGGATGCCATTCCACGAATTCGGAGTACATCAACACGGGAATGTGTAGGGGCGAAGAATATGATGTCGATGAACAGGACTGTGTCGCCGGCTCCCTTGTTGATGCTTGTAATGACAAGAATCTTTATTCCATTATCCATTCCAAGGATGTGGCCTATGCCTGCCGAGGAGATAGTTCCTGGACTGAGGCCAGTAAAAACGAGGTCTATTTTGAACGGGGCTGCGACAAGGGTAACGAAAATGCAACTCTTGAATACGGTTACAGCACTATGGTTTGCATTCAGGATACCTCCCATACTTGGAAGTGGGTGGTAGATAGCGAAGTAGAGGCGTCTCGTCTTAAATCGTCGAGTAGTTCAAGTGACAAGAACACGACAGCCAAATCATCGACTTCAAGCAGCAAGCCGAAATCAAGTTCGTCTGCGGAAGTGCATCGTGTCGAAGGTACTGTAAAGTATGATGGATATACATACAAGACTGTAGGTATCGGCACTCAGATGTGGATGGCTGAAAATCTTCGTGCAACAACTGGAATTGATTCTAGCTGGTGCTTTAACGATGAACCTGAAAACTGTGAAACCTATGGCCGTTTGTATACATGGGCAACGGCAATGGGGATTGATGAGAAGTATCAGACGCAATCTGCGCTGAAGGATGGTGTTATTAGTGATACGAGCTACAATCGTGGAATTTGCCCCAAGGGTTGGCATATTCCTTCCGATGCAGAATGGCAAACTTTGTTCGACTTTGTAGATGCCAGCAACGGTGTTGCTACAGCAGGCCAAAGCCTTTGCGATCCTAATGGTGCTTGGAAGGGGTATGACGATTATCCTATGACAGATGACTATGGGTTCTCGGCAATTCCTGGCGGAAAGTATCATTATGCCATTGAGGGCAACAACAATGTTGGTTGGAAGGATTTGGGTGCTAGTATGCATGTTTGGAGTGCGACAGAAAGCGCCGATACCGCATCGACCAATGTCTATACACGTTACATTCAGCCGAAGGAAATTGACCGTAATGATTTCCCCAAGAAGCGTCGTCGCTACGTTCGCTGCGTGAAGGATGAATAAAGTAATTAAATAAATTAGTAAAAAAAAGAGGCGTCTTGATTTTCAAGACGTCTCTTTTTTGTAAAGTGTTTTGGGCGTGACTTAGTCTTCTAGAGGGATGTATTTGAAGGTAACCTTCTTTTTCTGGTTTCCCCAGGCTTCTCCATCTTTGGGAACGTCCCCGGCGGCAACAGGCCTACCTCTATAAGTATACATATAGACGATGGGATCTTTACCTGCGCTAGTTGTGGGGAACGTGACAATATTGAAGTGTCCGCTATGTTCTACAATGAGGACCATCATGTCTAATTGCTTCTTTCTCAGCGAGTTACTTTGATAAACGGCTGCAACGTTGCCGTCGGAATAGGATGTCTTGCTCCCTAATTCGATGTAGTTGCTGCCTGCATTTGCCTTAATTGCTTCAACGACAAGTTTATGAAGTTGAGCTTTGTCGCTGTTTTGGTTTGCTATAGCCCAGGAAATTCTCATGCGCATGACACGTTCGTCGTTGCTTATGGTTTTGTCAAATGCTTGTTGAAAACCATCGTCAAGGGTTGCGTGAACGACTGCGGTATTGACGGCGCTCAATGATTGAATATCAACAGCGATTTTGGCATTTTCGATCTGACCGAAAATCTTTGGCACTCCCACGGCGGCAAGGATTCCCATAACAACTACAACCACCATAATTTCAATTAGAGTAAAACCTTTCTTCATATTGACTCCTTGATTCAATGGAAAAATATGAATTTTCAGGGAAAACTGCAAGGCTATGAGAAAATTCCGTGCATGAACTGATGGCAGGTGTCGTAGACGTCCCTGTCATTTAGCTTTATGAGGCCCATGGAATAGGCCTGGATGCTGGCGTTGATGATGCCCAGGAATGTGTAGGCGTAGCGTTCGTGGCGGCCTTTCATGTTGCCGTGATCCTTGCTTGCGGCAAGGAAAAGTTTGGCCAGCGAGGTCCACTGTTAGTGTTGGTCAGGAAATCTGGAATGTGGTGGTGGAACTTTTGAGATCAGGTGAATTTTTATTTCATAAAAAAGTGACCTCACATGCGTGAGGTCTTTTTAAATGCTTGGATCCTTCGTGCCTGCGGCGCTCAGGATGACGTTTATGGTTACTTCTCCAGCTTGAAGAATACGGCACCCAGGGGCGGGACCTGTACGTTCATGCTCTGTGCGCGATTCTGCCAAGGAATCTGTTCGGTCCAGACTTCGCCCATGTTGCCCACGTTGGAGCCGCCATAGATACTAGCGTCGGTGTTGAAGATTTCCTTCCACTTGCCGGCGGTAGGTGCACCCAGGCGGTAGTCGTTGCGGACCACCGGAGTGAAGTTGAATACGCAGAGGATTTCGTTGCCGTGGTCATCCTTACGGACGAAGCTGACGATGGAGTTGTCGGCGTCGTCGCACCAGATCCATTCGAAACCGGTATGGTAATGGTCGATTTCCCAGAACGGTGCGTTTTCCTTATAGACGTGGTTCAAGTCCTTCATCATGGCGAGAATCTTGCCGTGGCTATCCCAGCTGACAAGGTGCCAGTCCAGGGAGCGCTTTTCGCACCATTCACGGAACTGACCGAATTCGTTGCCCATGAAGTTCAGCTTCTTGCCCGGATGTGCGTACTGGAAGGCGTAAGTCAAACGGAGGTTTGCAAACTTCTGCCAGTTGTCGCCAGGCATCTTGCCCAGCATGGAGCCCTTGCCGTGAACAACTTCGTCGTGGCTGAATACCTGGATGAAGTTTTCGGAATAGGCGTACACCATGCTGAAGGTGAGGCTATTGTGGTGATACTTACGATGGATGGGTTCGTGCTGGATGTAGGAGAGGAAGTCGTTCATCCAACCCATGTTCCACTTGTAGTGGAAGCCCAGGCCGCCCTGTTCAGGAGGACGGGTGATGCTGGGGAAGCTGGTGGATTCTTCGGCAATGAGAATGGCATGGGGAGTCAAGCGGCCCATGATGCTATTCAGGTGCTTCAGGAATTCAAGAGTATCGTAGTTGATGTTTCCGCCGTCCTTGTTGGGAACCCATTCGCCGGGGCCCTTACCGTAGTCAAGGTACAGCATACTTGCAACGGCGTCGACGCGGAGGCCGTCGCAGTGGAATTCCTTGAGCCAGTACATTGCGTTTGCAATGAGGAAGTTCTTGACTTCGTTGCGGCCCAGGTTAAAGATATAGGTGCCCCAGTGGGGGTGTTCGCCCTGGCGGGGGTCAGCGTGTTCATAGCAGGCGGTACCGTCGAAGCGGCCCAGTGCATGAGCGTCCTTGGGGAAGTGGGCGGGGACCCAGTCGATAATCACGCCGATTTCGTTCTGGTGGCAAAGGTCCACGAACTTACGGAACTGGTCGGGAGTACCGTAGCGGCTGGTGGGGGAGTAGTAACCGGTGACCTGGTAACCCCAGGATTCATCCAGCGGGTGTTCTGCCAGGGGCAGGAATTCCACATGAGTATAACCCATTTCCTTCAGGTAAGGAATAAGGGTTTCAGCCAACTCTTCCCAGTTCAGGAAACGATCCGGATCTGCGGGGTCGCGACGCCAGGAACCGGCGTGGACTTCGTAGATGTTCATGGGGCTACCAAAGACCTTGGTAGCGTAATGGGTGTACATGTACAGGTCGTCGCCCCATTCGTAACCATCCAGATGGGTGGTAATGGAAGCGGTAGCCGGACGCACTTCGGAAAGCTTTGCCAGAGGGTCTACCTTCACGTGGATGTTGCCGTCGGCACCATGGATTTCGAAACGGTACAGTTCGCCTTCGCCCAGGTTCGGGATGAAGATTTCCCAAATGCCGGATCCGCCAAGCATGCGCATCTGGTGGCGGCGGCCATCCCAACTGTTGAAGTTGCCGATGACGGAAACGGCGCGGGCATTGGGAGCCCACACAGCAAAATGGATGCCCTTGAAGCCCTGATGTTCAACAATATTGGCACCCAGCTTACGATACAGTTCGTAATGGGTTCCGCTGGCAATCAGGTGGCGGTCAAAGTCAGACAGCACAGGGAGGAATGCGTAAGGGTCGGTAAGGGTATATTCAATACCGTCGCCCTGACGGATAATCAGGTTGTAGAAGAACGGTTCGTAATCCTTGTCGAGGACTGCTTCGAAGAAACCGGTATCGCCCAGCTTTACAAAATCAAACTCGAACTCGCCGTCGCAGGATTCGCCACGGATGTAGCTGGCCTGGGGCTGGTAAGTGCGGATAACAGTCTTAACACCCTTATCGGTATTCAGCGGATGGATACCGAGGATCGAGAACGGATCTTTGGTACCGAAATTCCAAATAGCCTGCATATCATCGGAAGTGAGGCTAGTAAACTGATTCCAATCCATACAAATACTCCATATTTTTGAGAGAAATATAACTTAAACTTTCTTTACAATGAGATTACGGTTTAAATATTTTAAAAAATATTAGCCCTATCACGTTAAACCTATGGATTCGCTTGGAAAATCCGTCTTCGCCCCTTTAATTACTACATTTGGACGCATGTATAAGCGAGTCCTTACGATCCAGGATATTTCCTGCTTTGGCCAGTGTTCCTCTACGGTGGCCCTGCCTATCGTTTCCGCCTGCGGTATCGAGTGTGCCGTGCTTCCGTCGGCCGTACTTAGCACCCATACAGGACGTTTCAAGGGGTACACCTTCAGGGACCTGACCGACGATTTACTGCCCATTCGAGATCACTGGGTGAAGGAAGGCATTAAGTTTGACGCCTTTTATACCGGTTATTTGGGAAGTGTACGCCAGGTAGATATCGTCCGTGAAATCATGGAGACCACCGGCAACCAGGGAGCTCTCCGCATTGTAGACCCGGTTCTCGCCGACGCAGGCAAGCTTTATGCCGGTTTCGACATGAACTTCGTTGAAGCCATGAAGCGCCTTTGCGCCGAAGCGGACGTACTGCTCCCTAACATTTCAGAGGCAAGCTACCTGACCGGCATGGAATATACCGAAGAGTATGACCGCCCCTACATTACGGAACTATGCAAGCGCCTCTGCGACCTGGGTACAAAGAGCGTCATCATGACCGGCATCGGCTTCAGGGAAGGCTACACCGGTATTGCCGTTTACGAAAACGGTGAGCTGAACCATTACGAGCACAAAAAAGTCTCAATGTGGTGCCATGGAACCGGCGACATCTATGCCTCGGCCTTTACCGGAGCCAAGATGCGAGGCAAGAGCACCATGAAAGCCGTAAAAATTGCGGCAGACTTTACCCTAAAAGCCATAGAAAATACGGTTGACGACGCAGAAAATCACTGGTATGGTGTTAAATTTGAATTAGCGATACCCACCCTGGTAAAATCATTCGAATAGCAGTCGAGGAAAAGATGGCCGAAGAAAATAGCAACTGGGAACCTCTGGTTCATACTGAAACTTTCAAGGTCACTCCCGAGATGATCGACGACAACCATCATTTTAACAATGTATGGTCTGTCCAGTGGATCCAGGACATTTCGAAGAATCACTCCGAGCAATGCGGCGGCACAGCCCTCATGCGCGAAATGAACTGCGGCTGGATGATTCGCGTACAGCATATCGAATACAGGAACCAGGCCTTCCTTGGCGACGAAATCAAGGGAATCACCTGGGTTGATTCTTTTACAACGGTAGTTAGCAAACGAAAGTGTCGCTTTGAACGAATCAGCGACGGTAAGATTATTTTTGAATCTGAGACCCAATGGGTGTTGGTGGACTTGAACCGCGGACGCCCCAAGGCAATCACACCAGAAATGGTGGCTCATTACGGGACCTTGAAATAGTATGGCAAATATTATCGAGTACAAGGGCAAGAAGCCCGTCATTGGAGAGCGCGTATTCCTGGCAGAAGGAGCGCGTCTAATTGGTGATGTGGAAATCGGGGATGATTCCTCTGTATTTTACAACTCCGTCATACGAGCCGACCTGGCCGAGATCCGAATTGGCAAGCGAACCAACATCCAGGATAACGTGACCATCCACCTTTCTACAGATGTGGGCGTTCATGTCGGCAACAATGTAACCGTGGGCCACAATGCGGTTCTCCACGCCTGCACCATCGAAGACAATGTGCTGGTGGGAATGGGAGCCATCGTGATGGATGGTTCTCGCATCCGCAAGAATTCCGTGGTGGCCGCCGGGTCCCTGGTCCCTCAAAACAAGGAATATCCCGAGGGAAGTCTTATTGTCGGATCCCCCGCACGAGTGGCCCGCCAACTAACCGATGACGAAATTCGTAAATTTAACGAAGGCGTAGAACATTACATCGAAATCAAGGAAGCACTCCGTCAAGACCAGTATTAATTCTGAGGATTTTTAGTGTATAAGTTTGTTTTTCTTATAAACCCAATTAGCGGCGGTGGCCAGGGCAAGGAAATCTATAAGTTCCTGCCCGAAATCATGGCATCCATGAATTACAAGGATGACCAGTGGAAGGCTGAATTCACCGTTCACGAGGGTATGGAAAAGCAGATTACAGATGCTCTTGAAAATACAGAGACCTTGATTGCCGTAGGCGGTGACGGAACCGTTTCTTCGGTGCTGTCTGTGCTGGTGTCTTCGGAATATGCAAAAACCGTAAAAATCGGTTTGATTCCCCTGGGAACCGGAAACGACCTTGCCCGAGTTCTGAACCTTTACAAGCCGTACGTCGATAAAGGTTTGCTGTTCCTGGTCCGCCGTCTTCTCCAATCCAAGGCTCGCCCTTTCGACATCTGGAAGGTGAACGGGAAGATTGCCTTCGCCAACTATTTTTCGGGCGGCATCGACGCACGAATCGCCCACGACTTTAACAGAGACCGCTCCCAGGGCGCATTCAATTCCAATTCCGTTATCGCCAACAGAATTCATTACGTAGACCGTTTCTTTGCCGACAGGAACTACACTCTAAAACAGGGAAAAATCAGTTTTATAGACGCCGAAAACGTCGAACATTCTCAGGATGTTTCAGGGCATCGGACAGTCATCGTAGGAAACATTCCCAGTTTTGCAGGCGGGTCCCAACCGTTCTACAAGTCGGACATGGCTGACGGCCTATTAGAAGTCGTCTGCGTGCCGAACATGTTCATGTTCCTCGCAGCAATCGCCATTGGGTCCGTCCCGCTTTTAGGAAATTTCGTCAAGAAGTTTTTCCTCGTTTCAAAGAAAGCGAAGTCTCTGACACTTGATTTTGCGGAAGATGAATTTTTACAGCTGGACGGAGAAGATCTAACCGGTAAATTGGGAAATCAGGTAAAGATCGATTACGCCTGCAAAGTCAAAATTCTCTCACTGGGGTCCTAATGAAACCCGTGATTGTAGAAGGCGTTGAAATCAACGGATTCGCGTCTCTGGAAAAAGCGACAGCAACAGATATCAGTTTCTGGACCGGGAACGTCAAGAGCATTACAGGGGCAAACGGTTTTTCTGCAGACGATTTAAGCAAGTGCGAAGCCGGTGTGCTTTATGTACCCGCCAATATGCAGCAAGCCGCCTCCCAGGATAGTACCGCGGCCGACCTCCGCAAAATTTTTCCAAAGGTTCGCAGCCTGGTTCCGGTGGAAAATCCTTACCACTCCATGGTCTGCTTTTTAGAAAAATACGGTTCCGCTTTAGTGGCTGGAACATCAGGTGATGCAGCCGCTCATATTGCCCCTTCCGCAGAAATCGGTCCAGGCTGTGTAATTATGCCGGGGGCCGTCATAGGTCCTGGCTGTAAGCTAGAAGCCAACGTTGTCGTTTACCCCAATGTGGTCATAGGGGAGGGTTGCATCTTTCAGGCCGGAGTAGTAATCGGTAGCCGCGGTTTCGGTTTCTACGAATATCAGGGCAAGCGCCGTATGGTACCGCACCTGGCAGGAGTCCACATCGGAAACAATTGCAGCTTCGGCGCAAACACCGTAGTGGCCGCAGGCTTTATTTCGCCCACCACCATCGGCAACGATTGTCACTTTGATGCCATGGTTCAAATCGGGCACAACTGCGTTCTAGGTAACAATATCTTTATGGCCGCCCAAACAGCATTAGGCGGCACCACCATCGTAGAAGATGACGTGAACATTGCCGGTGGTGCAAAAGCGGCAGGTCATCTTACCATTGGCCGCGGGGCTATTATCACCGCGAAAGCCGGCGTTACCAAGAGCGTTCCCGCAGGTCGCACCGTGGCAGGATTCCCCGCCATCGATGCAGACATCTGGCGCAGGCAAATGGTGGAGCTTCGCCTCATGGCCAAGAAAAACTTGAAGAAGTAGATGTTCTTTTTCTACCTTTCTACTTGATGAACGCTAATCCCTTTGAATTGAAGAAGACGTCCAAGAAATCCAAGGCCCGCCTTGGGGTGATTCACACCGCCCACGGCGACGTGACAACGCCCATCTTTATGCCGGTAGGCACCAACGCCACCGTCAAGGGGATTACCTCCCGCGACATCAAGGAGATGGAAGCGGAAATCATTCTGGCCAACACATACCACCTTTACCTGCGTCCGGGCACAAAGACCGTGGCAGAGGCTGGTGGCGTCCAGAAGTTCATGGGTTTTGACGGCCCCATGCTTACGGATAGCGGCGGATTCCAGGTTTGGAGTCTTAAGCAGTTCCGCAAGATTACCGAAGAGGGCGTCCGCTTCAAGAGTTTGCAAGACGGTTCCATGCATATGTTCACGCCCGCAAGCGTCATGCAGGCCCAGCGGGAAATCGGTGCGGATATAATCATGGCCTTTGACGAATGCACGCCGTACCCCAGCACGGTGGATGAAGCCGACGAATCCTTGCGACTGACTCTCAAATGGACTCGCGAGGCTAAGGAATGGCTAGAGGCGAATCCGCCTATCCACGGTTATCCGCAGTACTTTTTCGGCATTGTCCAAGGCGGCATGCACAAGGATCTGCGACTGAAGTCTATCGAGGCGCTTAAGGAAGTGGGTCCCGACGGTTATGCCATGGGCGGCCTCTCTGTAGGCGAACCAGTGGAAACCATGTACGAGATTGCGGACTTCTGCACCGACCATTTGCCCGAAGACCGCGCCCGTTATGTCATGGGTGTAGGCACTCCCTGGAATCTTCTGGAATTGATCAAGCGCGGGGTAGATATGTGCGACTGCATTCTGCCCGCCAAAAACGCCCAGGATGGTCTGGTTTACACCAGCCAGGGCGTTCTCCGCTACAAGAACCAGAAGTTCGCCCACGACTTTAAAACACCCCTGGACCCCAACTGCGATTGCTATTGCTGCCGCAACTACAGCCGCGGCTACATGCGTCATCTGCATAAAGCAAAAGAGCCCCTGGGGTGGACTCTTTCGGTGATTCATAATCTGCATTTCTACATTCACCTGATGCAGCAGGCCAAGGCCCACATCGCCGACGACACCTTCGAGGAATGGGCTGACGAACAGGTGAAAATCCTGCAAACCAATCTTTAGTTTGACAGCTTTACCGCAGAGCGTTAACGCTTGATGTCTACGCCGCCGAAGAGGCATTCGGCATGAATATGCAAGGTCTTGCTTGAATCTGTGACGGTAGCAGGTTTATCATTCTTTACGCCGCCGCAAATGCAGGAAGAGTAAATCTTTACTTGAATGTCTTGGGGAACGAAAATTTCTGCACCACCCATAAAGGCGTCAATCTTAATTTCAGATTCGTCTGCAAAGTTTGCATTGCGAAGGTCAAGGGACACTCCTCCCAGGAATGCATTAATCTTTGCTCCAGAAAAATCTTCACCCTTCAAGTTGTACTTATGACCAGAAAGAGTTGCTTCAATCTTCATGAAGCCTTTTTCGTCCATGGCGTCTGAAGAATCCTTAACGCGCATGTGGTCGCAATGCTTATGGCGGGCCTTATGGAAAATGATGCCAATGCCGATAAGGATTACAGCAATGGGCCAAATATAGGGTTTCCATTCCATGTTAAAGAACCAGTCAAAAGATTCAATTCCCATGGCTCGCAATAACATCATTACGCCAATAGCTAGAACCAACAATCCAAAAAATACTCGTTTCATTTTTTCTCCTGAGAGGATGTTTCTTTTTACTGTTGAAACACCTGACCAAAGAAAAAATGCCACCTCATTTTAGATTTTTTTCAATCCGCAAAGATTGCTTTTTGCATCGGCATTGTTGCCGTGAATCATCTGGACCGTTTCACAGCGGTCCATTTCAGCACATTGGCCACAATGTTCCAAGCCCTTTTCGGTACAGCATTTTCGGATGGGGCAGAGGTGACTACAGAAATAGAACTTGACACCATTGCCGCGGCATCCAGCGCAGTTGATTGTTTCCGGCGTGATTTCCGGAGCGTTGTTCATCTCGGCCCATTTCTTTGCGGTCTGGGCGCGAAGTTCATTGTCGTTGTTTTTGGTGGCGATATAGGCGTCACAAGTTTCGCAGTTTAAACCGCAAATTGCAATCATTTTGGAACAGTTGCACATAAAGAATCCTTATTTCTTCCAGCGCTTCAGCATGGGGAAGTAATTCATCATCATCTGCTTGTATTCTTCCTTGGTCATGGGCTTGGGCATGTGCTTGTTCACTTCGTCCACAAACTGGGCGCAATGTTCTACCATTTCTTCCATGGTGCAATTCTGAAGGAATGCGCCATCCTTGTAGCAGTAAACGCAGTAGTCTTCGTTCTTGCAGCCATCAGCGTTGGAACCCATCACTTCTGCAGTGAGAGGCATGCCGCAGCTCTGACAAAATTTCTGATTCTGATCCATTGTAATTCTCCTTTTAAACAATTATTAAACGGAAATTCGTTACTTTTTCTTCTTCTTCGGTGTTGGTATGACTTCCACCAGTTTTTGAACTACATCACGAACATGGGACAGCTGTTCCATTTCCAGGATGTAATGTTCCCTGGCACCCTCATAAGGGACTCCGCATTCCGCTTCTTCCATAAGGTCTGTGATTTCCGGCAATTTTTTCACGTAGGCCATGTCATCGCATGCAAGAACCACAGGCTTTTCGTCTACATAAATCATCCAGTCGCCGAACATTTTCTTTGCACGAACATCGCCAACATCACTTAAGACATCTTGAATGAAATCGATAAATTCATTGCTGCAGGACATAATTACTGCTTTCCGTAAGTATCGCCAAAGTGCTTTAAATGAGCCTTGATTTTCTTTACGATTTCTTTTTCCTTGGACGGGTCGCGGTCGTATGACTGGATCATCAAGGAAACGGGAGCGATAAATTCCAAAGCCATAATGTTAGCGTCACCTTCCACAAGCAGCCCTGTCTTCATCAGTGCCGTAAACAGCTTCGAGAATCTCTGGAGCAATCCTTCATAGCTGTGGAAGTTTGCAAGTTCTGCAATTCTTGAATTTCGAAATTGCTCAATAGTCAGAAACCTTCTCATTTTCTGGACGGTCTCATCGTGCATAGTAAAGTTGATCCTTGCGAATGTGGAATGGATCAATTCTTCTATGGAGCGGGGGAGATCATCTGTTCTATGATCACGGTGTGCCAAATGACCGGAGTCTTCAAACTTTGTCGTGTAATAGCCACTCACCTTTGTAATGAGGGCGTCTAAAATTTCGGCCTTGCCCTTGAAATGCTTATACAACGAAGGACCTTTAATTCCTATGGCGGCAGCAATCATATCCACCGACGTACCTTCAAAACCCTTCTCTGCAAATAAATCCAGAGATGTGGCAAGAATCTTTTCCTTCGTAGAAAGCGTTTCACTCATGAATGTTCAAACTCCATTGAAGATTTTTACCGAAAGATATATAAAAAAAAACAGTAAATAAACATTCTATCCTCCTTTTGACTAACGAACGTTAGCTAAAATCTAACTAACGTTCGTTAGCCACACAAGGGATATGTCCGAAAAAAGGTGTTTTTTGAATTCTTCGTGCTATTGCGGCAAAAAAATATCCTTCAAAAGTTGACATCTGGAAAATGTGTAGTATCTTTTAAATACATATGGCAATGAACCATCACCTATTTACCGGTCAATGCGAATCCGTGGGTGAAACCCACGTCACGAACACTCTCTCGGCAAAGGCGAAAGCGATGCCAACCCATGCAGGGAATGGTCCCGTCAAGCGGCACCTCGTTCCCAGGCGAAAGCATGTAGCATCAGCGTCTGTAGCAAAGTCTAAGGACGCCGCAGAAGAAAAGTAGATCGTAAAACGATTCGTTTTTGACGCCTCCCACGAGGCAACAAAAAGCCCGCGAATTCAGCTGAACTCGCGAGCGGTTTTATTGCGTGTTCTAAATGTACCTTATTGACGGATTCTTTGAGTATGAACTTGTCCGTTATTCAAGAATTCCCTGCGGAGGTACATACCAGGCTGCCTGGGCTTTCCGGGCAGCAGTTTTCCGTTCATGTTGAAATATTGGACACGAACAGGAACTGCGGAGAACTCTACGTTCCAGCGGCCAATACTTTCCGTTGTATCGGCGAGCGTTGTGTCAGGTTCCTCCGGTTCCACATAGGGGTGTTCCGGATCGTTTACCACCACCTTGATTTTCTCGTAGCTCTTGCAGCCCGTTTCATTGGTATATTCCACGGTGTAAATGCCGCTGTTCTGCCACTGCAAATCATTCAGGGCGACTTCGCGGGTGGTTGCACCAAATTCCGCAGGACCGCTCCAACTCCAAATCTTCCCGTCCCAAGGATGGGGGCCAAAGGTAATGCTGCTACCCGGTTCTACCAAAAGGTCTGTAGTCTCTGTCCAACTATCCCCAACCTTTACATAAGGCACAATCTTTGTTCCAGAACAAGGCTTCACAGCCACCTGGCCGTCATCCAACTTGGCAACAGTTTCAGGAATATCAAACACCTTGGGCTCGAAATCCGCAGTGGGGAAGGCCTTCATCAGGGCAGCCGTTTCTTTGGCGGTAATGGGCAGCACGGTGCCGTGGCGTGGAGTGAATGCCCCCGCCATCTTGGTGTCTTGCACAAAGGTAAAGTTGGTCAGGTCCGGGCTGCTGGTAAACTGGTAATGACCGTTCATGTAGCAGTCGTACATGAGAATCCAGGAATCCTGATTGATCAGCTTAAAGACGCCTGCGCCTTCCACCGCTTCCTTGGTCTGCTGCAGAGTGCCGCTGGGCTTGCTCCACTGGGAGCCTTCCTTGCCGGCAGGCGCTGTCAAAGTCTTGGCTGTAGTCTTGCAAATGCCGCCGTCGCCCTCGTTCTTGAAGAAGGCATGGTAAAGTCCGTCGTTATCGTTGTAGACGATGTCCATATCGATGGTGGCGGAACCGCGGTCAAAGAAATAGGTGGGCTTGCCCAGCACATCGGTAAAGTCGTCGTTGGCGTACAGGTAATAAACCTTGTCGTAGGGAATGGTCCCGTCGTTGGTCAGCAAGGAGAAGTAAATCATCAGGCGACCCTTGCTGCCGTCGGCATTTTGATAATCCTTGTCCCAGATAGTTTCGGGAGCCCACACGCGAGTCACGTTGGCAAAATTAGTACCCTTGTACTTGTCCGGGAAATGAACCGTACTGTGAGTCCAGCTGACCAGATCCTTGGAGCGCATCAGCACCATGCCGCGATTACTTGCCCAACCTTCGGCACTCTTCATGTCGGTATTTACCATGTAGAAATAGCCGTCGGGTGCGCGCAAAATATGGGGATCACGAAGTCCCTTCTTCAGGGCGACCGTATCGGCGGCCACCACTCGCTTGCCACCATTCATGGCAGCAAAATTGTAACCGTCGTTACTGATGGCGTAATAGATATTCTCGTTGTCGTTGGCCGGGAAATAAATGAAAAGATAGTTGGAATAGGGTTCGTAACCGTGAATGGAAACGTCGAACTTCTTGGTTTCGAACTGGGTTCCGTCGGTGATGTTCACGGACAGCTGCACCGTCTTATTCTGGTTGACGAGGCGGGCGGCAATGGTTCCGTCGTTCTTCAAAAAGGTGGTATCGCTGGAGGTCCAGTAAAAACGCATGTTCTCGCAGCCAGAAATCCCCGAACCGTTGGCCGGCAACTTCAAATCCTTATAAAGATTGGTCAGAACACCGTCAATTTTCAAATTGGACGCACAATCCGAGACGCTGGCAGCGCTAGCAACTCCAAAAACCGAGGCACACACGCCAAAACCAATCAAAAACCTCTTAAAAATCATAAAAACCCAACCTATCTGCGCGGCAAATGCCTTGCTTAATGGGAATATATGTTTTATAAGGCGCTCTAGTAAACCAAAAGAACATTTTGATAGGATAATTTGTCCATGGGGGAGGCATATTTTTTATCCGTTTTAGAAGAAAATAATAGATTTTTATGTTCATGAGATTGGGTAAAAAGTTTATTGGGGCGGCTGTGTTTACGGCTCTCGCTTTTGGCGGGGCAAACGCACAGACCAAGGTTGTGGTGGATCCTGGCAAAAAGTACCAGCATTTCGAAGGCTGGGGCACCAGTCTTTGCTGGTGGGCGGAACTGGCCGGCGGCTGGAGCGAAGCCAATTACACCAAACTTTTGGGAGCCATTGCAGACCCGGATTCGGGCCTGGGCTACAACATTTTCCGTTACAATATCGGCGGGGGAGACCAGCCGGGACATAATCACCTGACCAAGGGCGACGGGGGAGCCGCAATTCCCGGGTACAAGCCCACTGAAAAAGGCGATTTCGACTGGACCGCAGACCCCACCCAACGAAACATCCTTTTCGGCTTGGCCAAGAAGGTAAAGAATCCCATTTTCGAAGCTTTCTCCAATTCTCCTCCCTGGTGGATGACCAACAGCGGCTGCGTTTCTGGTGGTGTCAACGGCGCAGACAACCTGAAGTCCGACTACTTTGACGATTTCGCCGACTACCTTTCCGAAGTGGCAAAGCATTTCAAGGAAGAATGGGGCATCACCTTCCGCACTGTGGAACCTTTCAACGAACCTAGTGCTGGCTGGTGGAAGGCCAACGGCGACCAGGAAGGCTGTGGCTTCAAGAACAAACAGTCCGAAATGATTGTGGAACTGGGGAAGGCCCTCAAGAAAAAGGGACTCTTCCCGGAAACTTCCGTCAGTGCCGCCGACGAATCCAACATCGGTGACGCCTTGGCCCGCTTCAACAGCTATAGCGACGAAGCAAAATCCTATATGTTCCAGGTGAACACTCACAGCTATTCCGGCTACGATTCCCGCGGCAAGCTGTATAACGCCGCCTTTGCCAACGACAAGCGTATTTGGCAGTCTGAATCCGGCCCACTCCATCGTAGCGGCGACTTGGATATTACCCTCTGGATGGCGGACGTGATTCTCCACGACTTGCGAGACATGCACGCCAGCGCTTGGGTGGATTGGCAGCTTTCTGACCCGGCGGAGAACTGGCGCACCATTACAGCAAATCACAAGAGCCAAACTTTTAGCTATGCACCCCGTTATTACATGCACGCCGCCTTTAGCCGCGCCATTCGCCCAGGCTCCCGCTTTATCGATAGCGACAACAGCAACACCCTGGCAGCTATCCGCGAAGACGGTTCCTTGGTGCTGGTGGTATTGAATACTGGCAGCACCGATGCGAAATACACCTTTGATTTGAGCAAGTTTGACGCCGTAGGAACCAAGGCAAAAGTCAATCGCTTTACCTTGCCTGCCGCATTGAAGGCAGATGCTGACATCGCTATCTCGGGTGGTTCGCTGAATGTTACCGCCGCGGCCCAATCCATGGTTACCATGATTATTGATGGTGTGAAGGGCGAAGGAAAATGTGCTGCAGATACCATTATTCCTTACGTCAAGATTCACGATGGCAGCTGGAACGAAACTACAGAAATTACAGTCAATCCCGGTGATTCTCTGGTTATTGGCCCTCATCCTTGGGATGGTGGCCGCTGGACTTGGAGTGGCCCTGATAACTTCTATTACTTGGGTCGCGAAGTCCGCTTCAAGAATTTACAGTGGCAGAACAGCGGTTACTACAAGACCACATTCGTCAATGGCTCCGGTTGCGAAAGCAAGATGACCTTCAAGCTGGTGGTGAACGATCCGGAACACCCGTTTGTGGAACCCGATACAAATGTGGTGGATACAAGTACCGCCGACACCTCCGTTGTCGATACGACTGGTCGCGACACCACGAATTCAATCATCGTTCTGCAAGCCACACCGCAATTCATTCATGTATCAAGAAGCGGGGGAGACCTGCATATCACTGCTCCAGTTCAGCCCATGCAATTGACAATCCATGACCTGCAAGGTGTTCTGTTGACCCGTCGCCAGATTAACGGCCCTGCCACTATACCCTTGGGCAACGCCCCTCGCAAAGGCTACATCGTACAACTCCGGAACCAATCCGGCCGCAGCATGTACTTGAAGGTTGTTCGCTAATTTAATTCACACATTTCTATTTTAAATCGTTACTTCTAATTCGTTCAAACGCTGATTCTGGCGGTCCAAACAATACGTTTTGCCCATTTAGACCGCCAATTTTTCAGCTAAAATTTTGAAGGGTGGCGGTCCAAACCAAAAAAAATGAAATATGGACCGCCATTTACTCACTTACAAACCAGAAAAAACATCATTTTACACTTTACAGAAATACTTCAGAAGGGAAAATGGCTGTCTAACCCCTTAAATTTCGTTTTTAGACAGCCAACATGTTTAAAAAGTGAAAAAAAACGGCGGTCCAAATAGAACTTTCGCACATTTAGACCGCCATCAACATTCTAGCACCTTCCCCCCAATACAGGGGGTAGGATGGCATCTTCAATCAAAGTAGTTTTCTTGCCACCTTCCGGCATTTCATAATCTCGCTATCAGTCAAGCCCTGGCGCATATGGGTGCCGCCTTTCTGCACGGAGCCCACAATCTTGAAACCGCACCAGCCGATCACTTCCTTGATGGCCCGCACCGCGCCAGAGGTCTGCTTAAACAAAACGTTAAAGGGCCACGGGGTAGTACTGGTGCTTACAATAACAGCCTTCTTACCTTTCAATAAAGGTTTGGGGAATCCATGCCCGCTGTCATCCAACATGCCGTAGGCCATTCGGTCAAACAACACCTTCAGCTGCCCCGTCATATTCCCCCAATAGCAAGGAGAGCCCACAATCAGTCCATCGCATTCCTGAATCTTGCATAGAACTTTTTGGGAATCATCTTCTGCCAGAACGCATTTGCGTTCACTGCGGCATTTCATGCAACCGATGCAGGGGCGAACCTGCAACTTGCAGACATCAATAAATTCCACTTCTGCACCGCTGGCGACAAGCATGTCTTCCATGACGCGAAGCATGGAGCTGATGTTACCCTTAGGGCGAGGGCTGGCATTTAAAATCAAAATTTTCATAACAATCCTGCTCACTTACCTCTATTAAACACCAATAGGTAAGAGATGTGTTACTCATAAAAATAAAATCTAACCATAAAAAATCCCCGGGGCTTTTATTGCCTCGGGGACTTTATAACTAGATCCTTCGCTTCGCTCAGGATGACGTCTAAAGGTGTTACTTGAACAGATTCTTCATCTTTTCGAGGAAGCTCTCTTCCTGGGCGGTTTCCTTGTCCTTGCGGAGTTCGGCCAGCTTCTGGTAGAGTTCCTTTTCTTCCTTGGAAAGATCCTTGGGAATTTCAACGCCGATTTCGACGTAGAGGCTTCCGCGGTCTCCACGCTTGTTCAGCGGGTACAGTCCCTGTTCACGGAGACGTAGGATGCTGCCAGCCTGAGTGCCGGCTGCAATCTTGATCTGCACTTCGTCGCCTTCCAGAGTAGGAATGCGCTGGGTACCGCCAAGAACCAGGCGATGTACGGGAACCTTCACTTCACAGTGCAGGTCATCGCCTTCGCGGGTGTAGAAGTCATCGGGCTTTTCCGTCACTACGGCAAGCAAGTCACCGCACGCACCGCCACGAGGACCGCAGTTACCTTCGCCACGGAGATTCAGGTACTGGCCTTCAGAAACACCTGCCGGAATCTTGATGGAGATTTCTTCGGTTTCCTGCACACGGCCTTCGCCACGGCAGTTGGAACAAGGCTTTGCAATGACTTCGCCCATACCGTTACAAGTGGGGCAGGCACTTTCAGAAATCATCTGGAAGAAACCGCCCGTTGCACGACGTACTCGGCCGGTGCCGTGGCAAGTGCTACATTCAGTAACATTTTCGCCACCCTTGCCGTTACATTCGGTACAGGGAGTATAGCGCTTCAGGCGAACCTTCTTGGTGCAACCTTCGAAGATTTCCTTGTAGCTCAAAGCAACCTTGATCTGCAAATCGTTTCCGCGGGGAGGGCCTGCCTTACGGCTACGACCACGGCCACCGCCGCCAAAACCAAAGCCACCGCCAAAGATATCGCCAAACTGGCTGAAGATGTCTTCGAAGCTTCCGAAGCCACCGCCGCCAAATCCGCCACCGCCGAAACCGCCACCAGGAGCGTTAAAGCCGAACTGGTCGTAGTTCTTGCGCTTTTCCGGATTAGAGAGCACGTCGTAAGCTTCAGCAGCTTCCTTGAACTTTTCTTCAGCTTCCTTGTCACCCGGGTTCTTATCCGGATGGTACTTAATGGCAAGCTTCTTATAAGCGTGCTTGATTTCGTCAGCACTTGCGTCCTTACCGACGCCTAGAACTTCGTAATAATCTCTTTTATCTGCCATATAGCTCGCTCCTTCGGAGCTTTCAGGTCGGTCACCTTCGGCTCCCTTTGAGCAATGAGGTCGCACCTTACGGTGCTTTGAGGTTATTTAGAACTTTATAGCAAAAAGGTGCTCCTGCCTCAAAAAGACAGGAAAACACCATTTGCAAGGCCTGCTCACAGCTCATACCTCAAAGCGTAGCGCCCTGAAAGCGAGCTTGCGAGCGACCTCGTACCTGTTAATTAGTCAACGACTTCAGCGTCGACAACTTCCGGGCCGTCGTTCTTCTTGTCGGACTTCGGCTGTTCAGAAGCACCCGGCTGAGGACCCGGCTGTGCACCGGCAGCGCCAGCAGCCTGAGCCATGGAGCTCATCATGTTCTGGAGCTTGTCCATAGCGGCCTTGATTTCTTCCTTGGTGCCGTTGTCCTTCTTGTCCTTGATTTCCTGGATTGCAGCTTCAATCTGAGCCTTGGTGTCGGCCGGCAGCTTGTCGCCAACTTCCTTGAGCTGAGCTTCGACCTGGTAAGCCATCTGTTCGGCCTGGTTCTTGACGTCCACCAGTTCGCGCTGTTCCTTATCCTTGGCAGCGTTTGCTTCGGCGTCCTTGACCATCTTGTTGATTTCGTCTTCGGAGAGGCCACTGGAGGAAGTAATCTTGATGGACTGTTCCTTACCGGTTTCCTTGTCCTTAGCAGAAACGTGGACGATGCCGTTGGCGTCGATGTCGAAGGTCACTTCGATCTGAGGAACGCCGCGGGGCTTCTTCGGAAGGTCGGTGAGGTCGAACTTACCGAGGGTACGGTTGTCGCGAGCAAATTCACGTTCACCCTGGAGAACATGGATGGTCACTGCCGGCTGGTTGTCTTCAGCGGTAGAGAACACCTGGCTCTTCTTGGTAGGAATGGTGGTGTTACGGTCAATGAGCTTGGTCATGACGCCACCGAGAGTTTCGATACCCAGAGAAAGCGGGGTCACGTCGAGGAGCAAAACGTCCTTCACAGCGGAGTCGCCGCTAAGAACTGCGCCCTGAACTGCAGCACCGATTGCCACAACTTCGTCGGGGTTCACAGTCTTGTTGGGTTCCTTGCCGAAGTACTTCTTCACAGCTTCCTGAACGGCCGGAATACGGGTAGAACCACCAACCAGGATCACTTCGTCGATTTCAGACAGAGACAGGCCAGAGTCTGCAATTGCCTTGCGGCAGGGTTCCATAGAACGTTCCACCAGGTGAGCGGTCAGCTGGTCGAACTTTGCACGGCTGAGGGTCAGGTCCAAGTGCTTGGGGCCAGTTGCGTCAGCGGTGATGAAGGGGAGGTTGATGTTGGTAGAAGTGGTAGCAGAAAGGTCAATCTTTGCTTTTTCAGCAGCGTCCTTCAAACGCTGGAGAGCCATCTTGTCCTTCTTCAGGTCGATAGACGGATTTTCCTTCTTGAATTCGTCGTTGATCCAGTCGATGATCACTTCGTCGAAGTTGTCACCACCAAGCATGGTGTCACCGTTAGTGGACTTCACGGAGAACATACCGTCGTCGATTTCCAGGATGGAGATATCGAAGGTACCACCACCAAGGTCATACACAGCAACCTTTTCGCTCTTCTTGGAGTCAAGGCCGTAGGCGAGTGCTGCAGCGGTCGGTTCGTTCACGATACGCAACACTTCGAGGCCAGCGATCTTACCAGCGTCCTTAGTAGCCTGGCGCTGAGCGTCGTTGAAGTATGCCGGAACAGTAATCACAGCCTGGGAAACGGTTTCGCCCAGGTAGTCTTCAGCAATCTTCTTCATGGTCTGAAGAACTGCTGCGGAAATTTCAGGAGGAGCGAACTGCTTGTCGTCGATCTGCACGCGGATCGGATCGGAACCGGTACCAACGAGCTTGTACGGCATGTTCTTTTCCACAGCGGAGCATTCGCCAGCGGAGCGACCCATGAAACGCTTGATAGAATAGATAGTCTTTTCGGGGTTGGTAATTGCCTGACGCTTTGCAACATGGCCCACCAGACGTTCGCCGGTCTTGCCGAATGCGACGATAGACGGAGTAGTGCGGAAACCTTCTGCGTTTGCGATCACTACGGGCTTGCCACCTTCCATAACGGAAACGCAGCTGTTGGTTGTACCAAGGTCGATACCGATAATCTTGCTCATTTTTGAGTCTCCTATTTAAAGTCTGCGGTTCATTCTGAGAACCAATCTGTTTCGCCGAGTTAAAAGCAAATCCCGTGCCAAACAGCAAAATGTTTTAATTTGAAACAATTTCTTATTATGCCTTGCCAGATGAAACAATCACCTTGGCAGGCTTCAGGATCTTATTTTTCAGTTTGTAACCCTTCATAAAGACCGTCACCACGTGATTTTCGGGGATTTCTTCGGAAGGCTGCTGCATCAGGGCTTCGTGGCAGTTGGGGTCGAATTCCTGGCCGGTGGGGTCCAGCTGTTCGAGACCTGCGTCGGTGAGAACCTTTGCAAACTGATCGTGGATCATCTGCATGCCCTTTTCGAAGGTATCCAGGTCCTTGGCCTTGTTTTCGGCGGCAAAGGCGCGTTCGAAGTTATCCAGCACTTCAGAAAGCTTTTCTAGGAGCTTTCCGTTGGCGGTTTCAATGATTTCAAGCTGTTCGCGGGCGCTGCGGCGGCGGAAATTGTCAAATTCGGCCATCAGACGCAGGTTGCGGTCGTTGGCGGCAGCAAGTTCAGCCTTCAGCACATCTTCAGCAGATTCGGTGGATTCCGGGGCGGAGGGAGCCTGTTCTGCGGCAGGTTCTGCCGTTTCAGAAGCCTGGGCGTCGGCAGGGGAGTCCTGGGTTGCGGATGCTTCTTCGGAACTGGCTTCGGCATTGGCCTCGGCTTCCATTTTCATGGCGTCCTGGGCTGCCTTAAGTACATCTTCTTCAAACTTTGCGCGTTCTTCAGCGGAGGGTTCCTGCAAATTTTCGTCGGCCATATTAATTCCTTGTGTTTAAATTTCGCCCTTTATTTTGCAAAAACCGTGCCAACCCCAACGCAACACCAAGTGTTTCTATTTGAAACAATGACGAAATCAAGCTAGGAATGGGATTTTTTATAAAAAAATGAAGAATTTTGCAAACAACTGTTTGCAAAGTGAACGTCCAACCCCCAAAAACGCCCTCAAAAGACGTCAACCTTGCTAAATTCATGCCGCCGGAAAATCCGGCACATTACAATCAAACATGATAGTAGTGTTTTCAGTAAAAAAAGTCCCACCGGGGAAGTGCGCAGCCCCAGTGGGATAAATAACGGAAAGGTTAAATTATCGTTCCAAGTTGATTCTTAAAGCCCGTCCCGAGGCGTATCGGACTATGTAAACTCCATTATTGAATCCGGCGTTTCTCAGTTCCGTCTTAAAATCAACAACCAGGGATGCATCGTTCAGCTTGAACTTTCCAAGCTGATGTCCCATCAGGTCAAAGACCTTGAATTCATGCAATCCCCTCTTTGCCAGTCTAGGGGATTCCATCAAAAAGTCTGTATGGAGTTCCGCAGTGCCAAAAGCAATCTTGTCAAGATTGACATAGTCGGTCGTCATTAGAACCTTGAGCACATGCTCGCCCTTGGCCAGTTCCTTGGTAGTCTTGCCCTTGAATGTGGTGTACACGTCGAAATCTCCGGTTCCCACCAGTTCCAGTTCATCGGTGATAGGTTCGTCATCCATGAAGAGCTGGATACCGGCGCGCTCCATGCCGGTCGCGTAGGAAATCTCGTAGGGGAGGGCTTCGTCAACTTCCACATTCACGGTGTATTCCAGCCATTCGCCCTTCTGGGTGTAACCGATGGCATAACCATCGCCATTTTCGCTCTTGATGGCAACCACGTCAACCCGGTCTTCGCGGTACTTTCCACCCTTGTTTTCTGTATCCATGTCGTAGTAGGCCTTGCCGGCGCCGCCCACATCGTAGTTTTCGAATTCGATGATGTTCTTCTTGCCTTCGACCGTAGCCCCGATAACCGGCAATTCGCACTCGGCTTCGGGATCCTTCAGCAAAGCCTCGCAGAAGGGGCCCTGGGGAACAGCAGTCTTGCTGTCTTCAAATTCCCAGTAATCAGCCTCGAAATCTCCAGCGAACATGAAGAATACGTCATGCTTGCCAACGGCTCCTTCGGCAGGCACAGTCACAAGGCCGTCCTTGGAGAATTCAGCCTTAGCAATTACGGGACCATCCACCTTGTCCAGGCGAACCATAACAGAAGATGCCCTCTTGACGCTCAAGACTGAAGCAGAGAAAGACTCTGCGCCGGCGTCACCGAATTCCACGCCGCTGATCTTAGTGTACTTGCCGTCGGTAAGATTGGTGAGAACCGTATTGCCGGCGGCACCGCTCTTACGGACCTTCACTTCTTCGCCCCAAGACATGGTCTCAGCTTCTACGCGCTTGTAGGGGTTGAAATCTTCCAGCTGGGCCACGCCATTATCCGGCCACCAGTCAATCTTCTGGATAGTTCCGTCGGCGTTATACTTCATTTCGGCAACGCCAACAGAACGGCGTTCCTTATGCTGGAATTTTAGGCCCATTTTGTCGGATTTTTGATGCCAAAGTTGATAATGATGGCCAAAGACGTAGGATTTTCCCTTATAATCAATAATACCCGGATGGTTTCCGTTGCTGCGGGAGGAGTGGGGCATAATGTCGCCCTTGTAGGTCCAGG
Organism: Fibrobacter sp. UWH1; assembly: GCF_002210365.1. Taxonomy (NCBI): domain Bacteria; kingdom Pseudomonadati; phylum Fibrobacterota; class Fibrobacteria; order Fibrobacterales; family Fibrobacteraceae; genus Fibrobacter; species Fibrobacter sp. UWH1. Next base: position 19,998 of record NZ_MWQG01000006.1, on the reverse strand, counting down.
GACCCGTGGGGGAGTCGCTCATGGCGTAGCCGATACCTTCGGCGCAACAGGTAGATGCAAAGGCCATGTAGTAATGGCTGTCGTGCTTGTAGAACCAAGGGCCTTCCTGGTAATCCTTGACCTTGGGGTGGGTAACGATATTGCCGGAAGTGCTGATCATGTCTTCGTTAAGCTTGATCATGTACAAATCCGGATTGCCCCAGTACATGTAGGCCTGCCCGTCATCGTCAACCCATACGGTGGGGTCGATATCGTTCCAATGTTCGCGCTGCCAAACCAAGGCCTTGTTCAGAGGTTCCTTAAAGGGGCCGTAGGGATTATCTGCCACCAGGACAGAAATTCCATTACCGTGAATGGGAACGTACATGAACCATTTGCCATCCCGTTCCACCACTTGTTCGGCCCAGGCTCCGTTAGTTCTTGTGCTCCACTTGATGTCGTTCAAGGATGCCACAGCCCCGTGGCTTGTCCAGTTGACCATGTCCGTGGAAGTATGCAACAGCCAATCGTACATCACGAACCCTTCGGCGTCATCTTCGTCGTGGGTCGTATAAAGGTAGAGCGTATCCCCATGCACCATGGGAGCCGGGTCTGCCGTGTAGTTAGTCGTGATTATTGGTTGCTGAGCAAAGGCCACTCCAGCCAAAACCAACAGGGAAGAAACCGACAAGAGTTTTCCAAACATCTTTATCTCCAAACATCGTTATCACCACGAGACAAAGATATTTCCTTTACAGGTGTATAAAACTCTCCAGAATACAATCCCTTTTGCAAAAAATTCAAAAGCCAAATTTTTATTTTCAATGCAGGGGGAATTTCCACGGTGAGCGCGGACGAATTCCACGGGAAACTGGCCAAAACAGTTCAAAAACGTGGAAAAACCTTTGCACCGTCGGTACAGCCGGCCTCAAAACCATCCTACAAGACCTTCACAGGATCCTCGAAAGACTCTGTCAGGAGCCTTCTCAGAGGTCTAGCAAGACCTTGGCAGATATTGGCGCGGAGGCCTAGAATTGCCGAAATTTGCTTGAATTCGTCAATTTTCGCTTATGACAGGCCCAGGGAATCTTCAGAATCCTTGGTAGGGTCTTGCTGAAGTCTAGGCATGAAATAGGCCAGCGCGTTCGCGGCTGGCTCCTGTAAAATCATGGGGAAGCGTGGAAAAATCCTTCGCACTACGTGGAAAAATTTGTCTTTGACTAGGGAAATCAGGAATCCACACAAAGCGAATCCAAATTCCACGAAATTGAGCAAAAATCGCCAATTATGAAACCGGTAGGACGCTTAAGGACGTTTAAGACCATTTAGCGCCTGTCAGGGGCGAAATCAAGCACACCGGATAACTATATCAGATGGCGGCTTAATTCTGCCACATTTGTGAACAGTTCGGAACGGTTGCAATAGGTCGCCAAATGGCGAAATTTTGCAAAATTACCGAACTTATCACTCGGCAGGCAACCTTACAAACGATGACAAATCCGCCTACATTACGAACAGATTTGTGAATGTCTGGAAGCTATAGTAACTGTATCAAACGGTCCCGGGCGGAATGGAATTCGGCTTCGCTCCGGTGGGACAGTTGGGATTCGCAGTTAATATAGACTTGAAACAAGCCCTACCTAGTCAAAATATAGTCATGCACTTTTGATGAATCAAGTGTTAAAATGACATTATTCAACATATTTGGTAATTTTATGTTTTGCAAGTTCAGGATGTGTTTCAGAGCATCTTCTGTGAGCGATACGAGCAGGGCAAAAGATTATTTTTCCATTCCTGCTTTTTCTGTAGTGCTGTCTTACACTCCATTTGTCTGTGACATATACGATATCAAAACGCTGTCTTTGAGAGGTAGGCTGAACGTCATTATCTTTTTGAGTCATTTCGGAACGGATGGTATTTTTCCTTAGATGAATATACTTGGTAGTAACAGTCGATTCCATTTTGTTGTTTTCTTTACAGGCCGCTAGACTTGAACTTTTATATTCAGAAATTTCATCCTTAATTTGAATCAGCCCATACATTTCCGCCTTCCACAATTTAACTAAACAGGCCGGGACTGTTCCATTATAGGTACTTGGGTCAAATGGATAGCCTACCATTTTTCCATAGGAATCATAAGTTACAATGAAAGCATATTTCCCTAAACATAAATGAACGTAAGTACAATAATTAGAATCTTCCATTTCAAATTTATAGAATCTTTCAAGAAGTATGTCATTATTTTCGACCGTATTTTTTTCAATGTTATTAAATGATTCAAAATACATTTTCATGTCCCATTCATCAATTTCATCCATCTGAACAAAAACATCTTTGGTTATCAAGTAAAATTCACAATTTTTAGTTAGAGGTTTCATTAGCATTGCAACTACATAATTCCCAACTTTCTGTTCCTTACAACAATACAACCCGGCAACAGCTTGATAACTTTGTGCGGCGCATTTAACATCTTTGCAAAATTCTTTTAGATAACTTATATAACCTCGTCTACCTGCGCCAAAGCAATATTCCTTAGCGACCTGTTCACCATGCTCCTTTTTCATTTTTTTATAAATCAAGTCCATATATAATCCTTCATATTCTTTATAGATGGGGTGGTCTTCAGGACGAAGCGTATTTTTTCTTTTTTTTGACATTATGATTTTCCTTTTCCATATTAGGATTGCTTATTTTTTCATTTTCAACCTCACCGGTTGTCTGCGTTACGCGGTTGCAGGATAAATGTTTTTTTGGGGGGCCTGCGTATTGGAGTCCCCTTCAAAAAGACTAGGTATCACTAGACACCATGTCAGACATGTAAAGCCACCTGGTCCTGTCCACATGAACTTCACGAAGTTTACGTCTAATCCATCCGCTAAATCCCTTAGGTTCTGTAACCTGAAGGAATTCAACAACGGGTATTAACTCCGGTGTAATACTCACAGAGATGATTCTGCGCTTCACCCCATTAGTTTTATCCCCGGACGAATGTTCTATGCATTCATTTGCCATGCAACTCCTTACTTGTAGTGACATGTATTACCAATGAGTCAAGATAAATGGGGGACATGTCGTACCCCCAAAAGAGTGAATCAAGAACAGGCCTACATTGAAAAGCTTGCTCCTGAGACTCCATCGAGCCCCGTTAACCGCCGGACTATTCCAGTCGTTTCAGTGAAGGAAACTTGACATTTCATTTACCGATGCCTCCTACATGAAGGAAGGGTGCTGAAAGTCCTTTGTAATTACGGGATTAGGAGGTCTCTTGTCATTTTTTTTGAAAAAAAGGGGATTTTGGAGCCGAAACGAGATGTTCGCATGAAATCCTGCATCCTATATCAGCTCGAACTATAAAGCATTTTATTGAATTTCTAATATTCTAATAACTGCTTTTATAGAAATTAGATGAAATGTTTCATTTATTTTTATAGATTGATGTTTAAGTTTAACAAGGATATATGCGAATAAAAGGAGCAGGTATAATGGATTGCGCTAGAATTACAAGAAGCAAGTTCGAAACGTTCGCCCGCGAAATTGGCTATCCTTTAAGTGACCTTCCTGCCGTAGCTGATGAAGCGAACAACGACCTGCTGGTCGTGACCGAGTGTGAAATCAAGTCAATGCATTTCAGAATGTTTGGGTACAAAGTCGATGTTCCTGACCCAAAGATTATAGTTCACTCCTTTTTGCCTCCATCGATTTTTAGTACCGGACTATACGAAACTGATGACAAGTCACTGATGATATCGGTGGGTATGCTTCATATGCTAATCCAAGAGATTCGGCCAAACAGGGTTATATTTATCGGTAGTCAACCGCTGTTTTTATACGAAAAACATCTGCCGGCTTATCTTCAATCTCCCTTATTCAAGAAGATATCAAGCAAGTTTGACTGTTTACTAGGTAATTCATATGACAAGAGGTTTTATTGCATAAGCGAATCTAGTGTCATGTTTCAAAAACCGGAAGACTCAAAAGTCATACAGGCGGAAAATATCATTCCAGATAAAGTGAACCTTATGCTAGTAAAGAACGAAACAATCCATGGACAGCGTAAGTTCAGGCTTCTGTCAGAGGCATTCGGTGAAGCAATTCAGAACATGAGTGTCGATGGAATTATTACCATAGCAAAGGCTTTCCAGAAAGAAGTAGCCCATATGGACTCCCTTAGAAAGGGAAAATGCGGTACTGGTCATCACCTCATGAAGTCTACTGCGCATGCCATGGAGAATTGTCGTAAGGCTAGGGAAGGTAAACTCGTCAAGGCTGTAATCCGCAAGTTACAAGCCTATGCCAATGATTGCGTGAATATCAAAAATGAACTTCAGGGGAAGTGGGCTTATTCCCAAACGCTTGGAGTGTCCTTCTTTGCTAATAAATACAAAGAAGTGGAAGACATAACTGAACAAGCAAAGTATTATCTTGATGGAGTCTTGCGAAATCTTGACAATGTTAAGGACGCATCTGCCATGGAGGCCATTCAAACATCCGGCAAGAATATATTGGACTCCATTACCGACTGTAATGGAAAAATAATCATGGAAGCCGAACATCACGGCATTAACTTGTTTGAGCTATTATTCTATTAATAGCTATGTTCAGGGCAAACAGAAGTCCCATAAAAAGTGAAACTTTTGGTTGCCACTTTAATCAACGTGTGCTATAATAGTGGTATGAGCAATTCCGCCATTCAACAAAAAAAACACAGCGAAAAAAAATTACGAAAAGCGCTGACACTTACAAGGTCCTTTGCTATAATAGTAATATGAGCAAGCCGACATCAACATAAATTAACATAAGCAGTTGCTCTTATAGTGCGTATCTTGTCCTGAATGGGATTGCACTATTCATCCTCCACGTATTTCGGTCCCTCATTAAGACCTGTATAATCAGGCCTATTGCCAAGATTATATCCAACCATCGTTGAATTTGCTGATGAGTCCTAGCGAACCGTTTTCGCCTGTACTCTGAACAATCTGATGCTCCTTACCGGTGTCAGCCATTCTGAACATATCCTTTCCTGAGGTAAGGGCGGGAAAAAATGCAAACGAAAGCGACTGAATTGCATTCGTTTAACATAGTTCATTTGAGGAATTGTGCGACAGTTATGATATTTAACATATAAACTATATGTAGAAGAAGTAGGTTGGCCGCCTTCACTGTCATTTGTTCCGTTTTTTTAGAAACGGTCCCTTGCCGCGGCCAACATTTTTGCAGGGGACCGTTTTCTTATGTAACAGGATTTAGATGAATGACTTATTTACAATAACTACTGCTGCGCCCTGTCCTTGGCCAATCTGGGATATGCCGGTTGCATCTCCGGATACAGAGCGTATTCTTTGCCTGTTTAATCTTTTCGTGGAAGAATACATTCCGCAAAACAAGAATTCGTGGAATTGCCAATTAAAATGCATTACCAACGAATGCTGCAATAAGTTTCCAATTGGAAAGGATAAGTGTAGGGTGTTATTCAAGTGCAATGGTGAAAAGGGAATGCGTAAAAAGGCTATAGGGTGGAATGATGAACGTTTGCGTGAGATTCATGTACCCATCGGGACAAGAACCATCATTCTAAGCAAATGTGGAACTTTTCTGAACGAAAAACAAGTGCAAGTATTAATGGTAATAATAGGCCTAATAGGCAACCTGAATGCAGAAGAACTAGAAGCCGGGCGCGGTAAAAGATTATCCTCAAAAGTTCTTGAACGACTTTGCGTTGGCATTATGCCATACAAGAAGGCCATTGATATTCTCCTAGACGAGGGCCTTATCATCGTTAGAAATGATTACAGCGTAGCAAAACACCTATGCAGGGAGTATAGCTTAGCCCCGTTTCTTGCCAAGAGAGGCAAAAGGCTAATCCAGCTAGACCACATTAAGCCTAATGGCTATCATCTTTGGCCAAGAAAGGTTCAAAAGGATAATGAGCTAGTATCTTATCTTCTTTGGAGCTATGAGTCTGTTCTTCTGCCCTCAATTGAGGAAGTTACCAATAGGGCTAAAGAACTGTCCGATTCCGGCTATATCCGAAATGGGCGTCAATTAGTGTATAATCCTTCCGATGATGAGTATGATGAGAAAAATGTCACCAAGGGTTCTTTTAATGAAGATATTGAGGAATACAAGAAATTATTGAAATATGGACTTATTCGCCCGCATCGGACGGTTAACTGTCCGCGAGTCTTTGATAGCTTTAATGGCCTGCGCAAATGGATTAGGCAGCTGATTACCATCGATAATGATGAAATTGCTGAATTGGATTTTACGGCATTACATCCCAATTTGATGTTTTTGGCTTTGCTTCCGTTCATCCCCTACTGGGAACGGGACTATTTTCTGCAACATCTTTCTGGAGACGTACATGGTAATCTTGCCGTGCAACTTCATTCCCTTGGTTTTGACCTCAATATTGATAAGGTTGCTTTACGGGATAAGGTGAAGCAAGAACACCTTGCGTACTTCAACGATAGAATTAGCCATATTGCGCATTATAAGGTTGATGCAATTTATGGAAGGAAGATGCCCAGGTTCATGAAATTAGTTAGGCAAACCAAAGTGTTAAATAATCTAAGCTACAAGAATACATCAGATATACTTATCTCAATGGAGGTTGCGCTGATGACAAATATTTGCCGGGAACTGCGCTATGCAGGAATTAGGGGACTATACGTCTTCGATGCTCTCTATGTGCCACAAAGCAAGAAAAATGCGGCAATCAACATAATGAATGATGTAGCTGCCAGAATTCACCTAACGACCAAGGTGAATTTTCCAAAATTTACCACCTACGTGGAACAGACAAAATGATAAGAAGATAGAGGGAGATAGGAGGAGGGGGAGGGAGGATATACAGCATAATGTTCTTTTTTAGGGGGGGGGGAGACCCCAATTTCCTATATTATACACATCAACGGGTTAGCGAGCCGAAAGCAAACGAATCCGCTGGTTAATTTCTACTAATGAGTAGAGGAAGTCCTCCAGCATTTTTAAGCACAGAGGGGACATATAAAAGGGTGGTGCAGAAATGCACCACCTTTTTTATTTCACTTTCTTAATTTCTTCTTTTACGACATCCAGAACATTCTCCATGAATCGATTCACTTTCTGTAGGTCTTCCAGGGCACAGTTGGCATATCTTAACTCCCTCTTGACGTTCTCCATATCCTGCAGGGTTTCTATGTGTTCCTTAAGGAATTCCATGGTCTTTTTATACGTGTTGACCCGGGTCCGGTAGTATTTTAGGTCATTTTTTAGTTCTTCGCTGCTAGGCTTTTTCACACTATCCACCATTAGATTGTTATCTAAAATATTTCTCTAACGAATATGGGGAAACCGAATAATATAATTCAAGCAGAACGTAAATTGCGAACCTTTTGTAATTAATGCGACTATTGTTACAGAATCGTTTCTTTTTATAACTAAATAGAACGAATCAAATTAGTTCTGGATTACTCCATGAGCGATTTCTGATAGGTCTTTCTTAATACATTCGAAGTCACAATTCAGGTCAATGTTCTTTAGAAGGCTCTCAATGTAGAGCGTTTCAGCTACGACAATGTAAGTTTTGACTATATCGCGAAGACTTTCCTTGAAACTGCAGAGCTACGCCGATTTGACCTCTCGCTTAACTTTCGGGCACCAGACCAGCATAAGTCCAGCGAATACGTACAGGTGCTATCCCGTTGTCGTGTGAATCGGCAGAAAGCCCATCCGTATGAGGAAGGATCCGTAGCGTGGGGCAAGGAAAAGTCTCCTTACCGATTAATCGTATATGACAAGGAAAAGGAACAACACGATTACTATAACCGTAAGGAACCTGGCGGAAGATGTACATATTTTGAAGACGCCGAAGGCAATACCTACGAACGGCAGAATGAAGAATTAACTTTGAAGGAACGGACGATAGACCATAATATCGAGAAGAAGGATTTCTACGAACAGAACAAAGACAAGTTCAAGAACATCTTCCGATTTGAAGTCCAGTATCGTACCAAGTTCATGCAGGAGAATAATCTTATGACAACAGGCGTTGATAACATTGACAAGGTGATCAGGCTCGGTGTAGTCTATTGGCGAGACCTGCTTAACAGAATGGATGAACAGCTAGGCCGCGAAAACTTCAATACTACCGAGGAAAAGGATGGCTTTGCCCATGTCCTTGACCGACTGACTGCGATGAAGTCTAGCGCAACAATTAGCCGTACCGTGTACAACAATATGTTCTGCTTCCTTATGCAGTGTGCCTATGGCAAATGGGAATCTGTTCGTGATGAAATGGGAAAAGATTTGTTCTCTAGAAAATATCGCTGGGTCAAGGAAAATCTCAATTACGACATTAAGGTAGCACAGCCCAAGGAATCTTCTATAATGCGGATTATGTAAACTAAATAATCTAAAATAAAATTGTAGCGATGCGACAATTGTCTCCGTGCAAACCACATGTCCAACCATGCGAAGAATTTGTCCAACGAGACGGACGATTCGCAGGATCAGACAGAGCCTTAAAAGATTCTAACAGATTCTCCAAGGACCTCCCAGAGATTCCCGCAGATATCCCGCAGAGTCCTCCTGGGTGCATTAGACCTAGTGCCTTGTAATTGCCGTTTTTTGCTCCGTTTTAGGCAATTTTCATATTGAGGCTGGACGTTCCGCTTGTTTTTCTCGGATCTCCCGCTGACCTTCTTCTAGCCTCTTTCTGGCTCGATTTGGCCGCCTCCATACCGCACGCCTGCTCCTTCTTCGGCGTGGACAGGTCCTTGCAACGCCCTGGACAAACCGGGTGTAAGCAAATACATAGCAACCTGATTTTCAATCAAAGCAAAGCGTTGCCGCCACCCGCAAAGCGTTGCCGCCCGTCCGTCCGAAGCCATCACGAAGATGGCTTCTCACGTCTCCGGGGCCAGCCGAGCCGTGCGCACCGCTGTGCCACAGTTTGACCAAGTTTTTGCCATTTTTTGCCCAAATTTGAGCAAAATCTGCCTTAACATTGTAAAACATTTTGATACAGCATGGGCAATGCCTGTGACAATTTGTGGCAGATTTGTGGCAACGGACTGGCACACGGTGCGGTCGGTCGTGACGCTTCGCTGGTCGGGCCGCTGCACCTTTTTGGCGATTTTCGGGCAAAATGGCGGTTTTTTGCGAAATCGTGCGAATTTCGTTGAATGCGGTTTTGCCATGGCTTGAATGTTGGTGTGCGAAGGGATACATTTGCGAAGATTTGTCCAGCCAGACACTGCTCGCAAAGTCAAGAAAATCTTGATAGAACTACCAAAGATTCCGAAGGTTCTTAAACGTTAAAAACTTTCCACACATAGGTCGCAGCTGTCTTAAATGTTGCGAAATTTCTGTAATTTAACAAATTTGACAACATTCCCTGCGCTGCCAACTTACGCCAACGTGCGACACTCTGGCACGCGCTTTTGATGACGCCCCTGTCCAAAATGGGCAAAATTATGCCTGTTGGACAAGCTTTTGCACATGTGGACACTACAAGTGTACCATGATATAGTGCAATGGGTAACATCATTTTTAGGGATTGACAAATTTGTGAAATTTAGGCGTTTTTCGCAAGAATTCACCTTGCGTAAATCGGGATTTTTCCCGTTTTCCGCACAACAACACCCGAATTCCGGTAAATAAATTCCCGGATTTCGGGATGTTTTAGGAGCAATTATGCAAAGAAGCGACCCTAAATGCCGCTGCGAAAAGAAAATCGCAAGCAAGGCATCTGCCATTTGCCGACTTTATAATCAAATACAGGTTAAATATCTGAACGTTCTTGATGCAGATGCATCCGTTGAGTCAATCCGGTGCAATATGCCGCTGGAAAACTTCACTAAAGGTAACTACACCTCAGATTTCTATTGCAAGAAAAGCGACGACACCTTCATGGTACGTGAATGTGTTGAACGCAAATTCTTGACTAAGCCTATGACGGTGTCTCTGCTGGACGCATCACGGGAATACTGGAATGCCCGAGGAATTACTGACTGGGGCCTAGTCATTGATAAGGAGGCTAGCAATGAAGCTCAATAGTCTTGTTAGAATGAACAAAGACTTTTTCCGTGTTCTTAGCACAGAAGGAAACGAACTTTTGGTTATTAACTGCAATGGGCGAGGCTCCCCTGTCTTCCTGTCTTATACTCTTCTGAAAGGCCTCCCCACGGCATCCGAGTGCGAAATGCAGGAGTACTATGACGTCGATTTTAAGGAAAAACTCACCGCCAGTAAAGAACGAGAGTGCAACGAACTTTTCCCGTTTGGTAGTTGCTAATCAGCTTTCTTATACCACAGGTGAACAATGGCGGGGCAGCCGTCTTCCTCCATGTCATTGAAGTTGGCGACAATGGAATTGATCCCCTCCGGAATAGCGTTTATAAGCCGTTGCATTCGGTCCATGGTGAATTCGGAGTCTTGTTCCACCTGCAAGACACAGGCCTCTATTTCATCCTTGGCCATGTCAATCCAGTTAGCCGCAAACATGCGTTCAAACTTCAGCTCTTCCCCATCACCAAAGATTTCCATGAAATCTTCGTAGGACGTACGGGATACACCTGGATCCTTCAGCAGGTAAACCAAGCTGGCAATGACATAATACTTGCGCGAAGCACTTGCGTCCATTGACAACACCGTAAAGAAGTCGCAATGGCCTTTAGGCAAGTCGGTCCATTTGGGCAAACCGTTGTCCGGGCGATTTTCGGAACGAAGCATAATCACCCCCATGTCCCAACCGGAATTCTTTGCGCACTTGTAGAACACAGGGATAATGGAGCCGACTGCTGGGCCATCCACTCTAGTGACGAGCAAAAGCAACTTGTGGTCCACCCTCGTCGAGAAATCATCCAACTTGAAGCACTCCGCAATATGCCCACGATATTCGCTGCAGCCAAAAACCATGAAATCCAGCTGGGGAAATGCAGCCTCGTCCAACGCACTCTGGGCTCTTTCCACAATCTTGGCCCCATCATCTTCAAAACCCACAACTCTTACATAAGTTCCCATAATATTTTCCTTTTGTTGCGGCCCAACGTGCCATTTTAACAATTAAAACGTAGATTAACGATACGACAACCATTGTCGCATAGAATTCAAGGCAAACCAACCGAGAGATACCCGCATGGCTGAATACACGAAGAGCGAAAGGCAAATCCAGATTCTTGTCCACCTGCTGAACAAACCAAAGCAGAGCTTTTCACTGACGCAAATTATGCAGGCGCTTTCCTACCCCGAGGCGGACCGAAGGAACATCCAGCGAGACATCAACAGCCTCCTGAGTTTACCCGGGCATCTTGTGGAATGCCAGGGAAACGGTCCCCATAAGGTCTACAAGTCCGGCATCAAAGCCATGCACAACCTTGAACTACCCAACTTCGAAGATACCATGCGGCAGCTGGTTTTCCTGAAGCGCATCACCTACATATACCCCGGTACTGCCGCCCTCATCGAGGATCTTATCGAAAGAATCCTTCAAAGTATAACCATGGAGCAAAAGGACAAGCTGAAGGAAGTCTATGACGCTATCAATTCCAAGGTCCTTTTCATGGGTACGCAGCCCGACCTTGACGAAACGGCCAACCAGAAACTGAATATCATTCTGAAGGCAATCCGTACCCGGCACGAAATACACACACTCTACACCCCGACCTGGGACGAAGAAAAGGAATCCGACAGGATCCCTTTGATGATAGTTCTGTTCCAGAACGAAATCTACGTTGCCTGCGCACGCCATGGGAATCCCGAGGCTGTCTACGTCATAAAACTGAACCGAATCAAGTCCGTAGAAATCAGCCCAAAGACTTTTGTGGAAAATAGCGTCTCCCTGAACGCAGTTCGCACAAGAGTTCGGGACCTGTCTTTGCTAGACAATGGCCAGGGAGCGGAAAAAGTGGTCCTGACCATCCCTAAGGAGTACCGCCCCTACATCGAGGAGCGCCCCTTCCATCCATCCTTGAAGATTAAGGAAAAAAAGAGCCACCTTCAGATTACAATGAACGTGAAGGTGACTCCCCAACTGGTACAGTGGCTGTTGTTCCACACACCGAACTACATCACTGTTGTCGAACCAGCCCACCTTAGGGAAGAACTTCTTGCCCTAGGTCAGGAACTGGTGGAGAAATACCGCCATCCCTCCAGATAGTCTTGTACTTGTCAAAAGGGAAAGTCCCCATGCCCATGGTTTGCGTGCGGTAAAATGAAATATTTATCTGGTGACGATACCGTTCCAGGAATTCGGGAAAATTTGAACTCTGACTTTCGGCAATCAATTTATCCAAGAATTCGTTCAAAGCCACATGTTCTAAGCCACGCGTGCCATAGTACAGCAGCGTTAACGTAGGCAGAACACTCTGAGGATAGTTGGCACAAATCAGGTAGCCCACCTTGTGGTATATCTCAGGATTCAGGCTCCAATTCCATAAGGTTCGGTACACATGCTGAATTTTTCTCCACAGATAATCCGGATGGCATCCCTCCCCTATTTCCTTTTGAAAGTATTTGAAAGAGAATTCGTCGTCGGTGCAGCACAACGGTTTCCGGGATACAATATCCATAATCAAGGACATTCTACTCTCCGGTTCCACCGATTCATTAGAAAGGAAATACCAGAGGGTATCATCGTTGAGGGAATTCTCCATCAACCGCCATTCCTCTATATGTTTGCTAAAGAGGGATTTTATCATCGCAAGCCTCATTTACCTTGATTTCTTTGATACCAAAAGTAAAACGGCTATGCGACAAATTTAGTCGTGTAGAAAAAAAAACGGTTTCATGCAAAACTGATTTTTCAATAAAATAATGTTAAATTACAAACTAGAGGTCTTTTTGTAGGAATCGTTTGTTGAGGTTTAAAGATGGAACTTGAATATTGGAATAAATTTATCAATCGAGCAAAAAATCTTTTTGGAGACAACCAGCCACATATTCTCCCCTATATTGGAGATAATTATAACCAAGTACCAATAAAAGTTCTTTCTTTAGGAGAATCTCACTATGGAAAAAATGCAGCAATAGATTGTAGTAACACAATTGATGTCTTTTTAAATTCATATCAATGTCATAACGAAAAAAAAGTAGCTTCTTTTTCAGAACGAGCAAAAGATATTGGCGTTGCAAGATTCTGCAATTGCTACAGAAAAGTTGCATCTATGATTTCTGGCGAAATCCCTAAAAAGGCCGACTATATTTGGGATAATTTGTGTTTTTACAATTATTTCACGAAATTTGTTGGAAAAACATTTGACGAATTCAAATTACCACAAGACAAGAATTGTACCGAGGAGAAGAACGATCTTTTTGAAATCATTTTGCCCCAAATTAATCCAGATATTGTTATCGTATGGGGAAAACGGTTAAGAAATCATCTTCCAAAACCAGATGGAATTATAGAGAATAATATCTTGCTGGATTTAGGATGTTTTAAATACCAAAAATATCCAAATACAGTCTTTTATCCTATAACGCATCCTTCAGCTTTTAGAAATAATGGATGGGATTCATATAAAGAATGTTGTAGATGGAAGGAACTGAAAAGTGTTTATCCAAAACTAGAAACCTTGGCAAGGCGTCATCCGGCACATAAAATTGTGCAAGACATCCATAATACAATAAAAAAAAGAGGAATGGGATTTGGCCAGAGCTATAGCGAGAAATCATGCGATTTTTATTTAAACCCCATAGAACATGGAAAACAAAATCCAAACTCTCCTAGGTTGCCACATTTAGAAATAATCTTTGATGAAAAACTAAATGCGAAAATTCGTTTCTATACTCAAAGATACGATGTTACCATAGCAAAGGAAATTCTAGCACATCCAATATGGAATGTTGACGTCAACGAGATTAACAAAGATGAAAATGGAAAAGTAACACTAAGAGAAATTTCATCTAACGAAAACTATATGGAAGTTTTGGAAAAATACCTAAATAGAATGCTTCTTTTTAGGAAAGAAAATACATAGGAAAAGAGAAATTGCTATTCAGGAAAGCTGGCAAATGCAAAAGTGCGACATAAAACCGCACTTTTTTTAATTTCTCTCACCAGTGGTGAAATTTTTACAAAGACTTGATCTCTTCTTCGGAAAGGACGGAATGTCCTTGAAAGTTATGTAGTCGCTCCTTGTTTAAAAGTTGAAAAACAAGGCGGGATCGCAGCCGAAAACATCGCCGAGCGCCACTGCCATTTTTCGAGAAACAGAGCGTCTGCCATTCTCTAGATCAGAAACATAATGCGACGACTTGCCAAGTTTTTCGGCCAAAGCCGCCTGGGACCATCCTCGCATATCTCTGCTCGCAAAAATCATTTCGCCGGGAGTAGATTCTGCAAAGCGATTTTTGAATAAATCCGTTTCTTCCCAGGAAGTAGACTCTTCGTTCTTGATTTCAAAATTTTCATCACTTTCTTTAGCCATATAGCCTCCATTATTTAAACCGTTTCTAACACGAACCATTTTGTTAATGTCAACAAAATGATTCCTTGATGTAGTTCGACATCACTTGCATCACAAAGTCCTTGTTTACAAAATCCTTGGGAAACATAAGGTATGTTATGATGTTGATTGAGTCAACAACCATGCCAGGCAACGCTTCCATATCACAAATCTCTTGCCCAAACCGAATATACCAGTTTTTATAAAAAAGACGTTCACGTACCTTTTCTCGCCCATCACTTGAGTCAAGGACCATAAAAAGGACTATGCCAACATTTTTTGAGAAGAAATCTTGAAGTATAAGAAATATTGTATTCCTTGTTTTATCATCAGAATCATTATTTCTTCGGGAGGGATCATACCAAGGATTTTCAATAGACAGCGAATACAGCGTTATTCCGGAAAAACATTCCGAAAACTGACTTGAACAGTCAATGAATAGAATAGATACTCTATTCCCTGTATCTGTAATGAAGAAATATTCGAATCCTTCAGATTGCCAGTTATAATGGCTTAACGAGCTTAACTTCGGGGTCATCAAAACCCCTTAGAGAGCCGTTCTTTTTGAGGTACGCAGAAACAACCTTCTTGTCCCGCAATATCTTGCGGAAGGCGTCTGCTGCAGACGAACGTTTTTTCTTGTTGTTCATATCTTCCATTTTTGGACCTCACGGTTAAATATAACAAAGTGGAACCGAGATTCAAGTTCATAAAATCAACCTATATCAATACAACATGTGAGAATGAGCCTCTCATTTGGCAAAACGAAGCTTTTTCCACCAACCTGGCCCACAACGAAATGAGTTTCATTTGCCTTTTCTGCCAACTTCGCTTTGTCAACAGATTTTTCAAAATTACGCCACTCCTTGTATTCCAGCGCACTTTGCAGCTCGCGAGCATACCAGAACTCGCAACCGCTTGATTCCATCAAAAGTCTGCCCGGAATAAGCGGATATTTCTTTTTGAGTCATACAGCCTCCATTTTTATTGTTTATCCTCTAGGATATCGTAATTTTGCACCGCATTTAGGACAGCGTAAAATCAGATTCTTTAAACGTTCAATCTCCGCGTCTTTTTCCTTCATCCTTCGATCAATTTCATCAACAGGATTTTTGTTTCCGAAAAATTCTCCAAATATATCACCGAAAGGATTATTTTCCATAAAAAGTCTCCATTTAAAAAAGTGAAACATCATTTTGCCGATGTCGGCAAAATGATATTTAAATAGAGCTACGGTTTACAACACTTGTTGTGAATTATTCAGTATTCTTCAACTTCGGAATCGCCAGGATCTGATTCATCCCTCATATCCCGGTATTTCTGACCGGCATTTTCATCGTGAAAATACTCGTTCAAAACGGAATCGGTACATTCAACGCACAAGTTTTCGTAGGCAACATCTTCTCTATCTGAAATTTTAAGGAAATCATTAGAAGAAAGACCTACTAAATAATATATGCGATCTACTCCGGGTTTTAGGATTTTCAGGCACCTGCCGCAACGGCATTTAGAAACCGATTCTACAGCCTCGTATTCGTTTCCGTCACAATAATTGACACCGTTTTTCAACGATTTTATTAGTGTAATCGCAGTTTTTTTAGACAATTCATTTGCATCGTACAATTTAAAGACTGTGTTAACGACGCTATTCATTGCCTCGCCTATTTGATGACAGCTCATTTGAGCCTCCTGTAATTTATTAATGGCGCTAGGCCAAAATAGTTGAACATGACTAAAACGGGTGGTTTAAGTCATTTGACATATACAACATTGCCAAAGCAAAAAACTTGCTTTGAGCCTATCATTTTATTTGGGGATGCTCCAGTTCTTGTTGTTGGCGAGGGTATTCCTCGGCGTTACTTGCCAGCCTTACGGCGGATCTCGAGCAGGTCGTGTTCCTGCCAGCTATCCAACAGCATCAACGAGAAGGTTGATGAGCCCTGCCGCGAATGCACGTACGGACTTTTGCAAGTCTATGTCGACTGTCGCAGGGAGTGATGAATTACAGAATGAAATATATGCAATTATTAATGGATTTTCAAGCGTTTGAATTTTCGAAATTTAACATCCTCGACGACATTCGGAACAGGGAATAAAAGAACTATTCCTTGCACCCGGCCTTGGCCTTCTTGTAAAGGCCCTGGAGCTTGACCTCGAGCTTATCCTGATTTTTATGAATATCGTATCCGAAATGCTCTCTATCGTAAATCACGCCAAGTTCATCCTTGGCGACACATTCGGATTTTTCCATAAAGCACTCGTAGGATTCCCCATTCTTTTTCTGGTGCTTATAATAGAAAAGAGTTCCGTTCTTTTTAGGAACAAAAACCTGGTATTCGCCCTCGGACCTGAAGTACACGGAGTCGCCATAGGTTTCGTATTTGACGTTACCACCCCCGAGCATGGCAACCATTCCACTACCGGGCTCAACTCTAGCACGATCAAGACTCATGACAGTTGTCTTTTTACAGCCGGCAAAGGCAAAGACCGCCGACAAAACCATTAGAAACAGAACCTTTTTCATGGCATTCTCCTTGTTTGTAGAGAAAAATACCTCTTATTTTTGACACTTTAGTGACAAAATTGGAAAAACCGTAAAAGCCAATTTCAAGTTCTGAATCGGACTTCAAGATTTCGGTATAGTGGCTCCAGCTCAATTTTCCAGACACTGTCTGGAATTTTGGAAATCGTACATAAAATTCAGCGCGGCTCACGCCAACAACCTTTTTTACCATAATAATTTCCTATGTCGTGATTCTGCAAAACCACAACGGCAAAGAACATCATTTTCCCCACGCCGGGAAGATGATCGATAGCATACTTTTGATTATGAAGATGTCACACTTCCTAAAAAAAATAACGCTTATATTGACAATAATGTATATTCATTGAAAAATAAGGAGATTACATTATGGGTTTTTTACGAGGACTTGCTAGAGCTATTATTTGCACTACAGTTCCGGGCGCAAGAGTCGCCATCGTTGCAAAGAACGTCGTTGAGGAAGGAAGTGTTGGTAGCGGGCTCAAACGCACTGTTAAAGAAAGTATAGAAGATAATCCCATTACAGGCACCATATACAACGCTGGTAAAAAGGAAGGCCACGTCAATGGCAAAAAGGAAGGCTATAAAGAGGCCTCCGTAGAGTATGCCCAAAAACTGCATAATCAAGCCAAGATGTTCCTGGAGCAGAAAGAGGCGATGGAAAAAGATCTCGAAGGACTCAAAAAACTCATCATTGAATACAGTTGCCTCATCAAGAGTCTCGAGGAAAAGGCCAATCGTACAGAAAAAGAAAATGAGGCATTGATCAAGCTAAATAGCGAGCTAGAGGCTTTGCTAAACATTCAAAATGCAGCCTAGCATATGAAAACGCGACAAGAACTCGATGCGGAATTCGAAAGACTGTGCAAGCATAGCGATGCCTGTCTTCAAAACATGGGCAAATTGGCTGACGAAAGCGGACGTGTGGCAAAAGTCGCCGACAATGCCGAAAAGATTCTGGACGACCTTGACGACCAATTCGAAGAGGCCACTGGGCTTAACAAGACGGATTTCGCTTTCTTGTTTTTTGCTGTAGCCCTACAAGTATTGCGCCAATACCTTATGACTAGCTTCCCGGAGCGTCCCGACGACCAGACATCATCCAAGGAAACTCCAAAGCCTTTCGGTGATGAAAAATCCAACCGTCATCACAGGCTATACAATCCTTCGTTGGAAGAAATATGCTCCAACCCTGTTCCTTTCGATGCGAACATCAATGCCAACGGAAACCTGGCCGGCGGAGGAAGCTTTGGCCACAGAGGAACAACCCTGGGGCATGACGGAGTCATTGGCATCGTCGTGGGTACCGCAAACATTGCCACATCGACCCTGACAAACTACAAGTGGGAATCATTCCATATCCAGACCAACGGCCGCGGCAGAGATTTCTTTAGCCAGCGTGCAGATACAGGGCTGGTGTTCAAGCATTTCTTTAGGAACTTCTACGACAAAGGCTCTGACGGCTATCTTATTGTAGCGGCTTCCTTGATAAAAGAAATTATCCACCTGCAATCCGACATCAACTCAAAGGCAAGCCTGCCGATACCGGGAATAATGGCATTCAGCCCCCAAATGGCCTCCAACCTTGCCAAGATTGGTCTGGACATGTCGAACATCGCCAATATCGGCAAGCAGGCTGCAATGGCATGCGCAATCAATACACTCATAGCCATGCTTCACGGCCTCACCTACCTCGACAAGCAAGGCTTGGACCGTAAGCTAGGCGAAGTAAAGACCCGTAAGATACTCATGTGGTCCAACATCATCGCAAGCGCCTCGAATGTCGTTGCTGCATTGGTGACAGAGAATCCAAAGATATTGGATGTCGGGGGCATTATCGTAACCCTGGCAAGAATCTACAGCGACATCGATTTCATTTACAAGGTCAAGGAAGAATTCATCTTCGGGAATTTCAAGAACATGATTCGCGGAGAGGAATTGGATTTGCTGCCTATTTAATTTTTTTTATCAAAAAGCTGTTCTACAGTACCATTTATTTTTGACACTTTAGTGACAAAATTGGAAAAACATTAGTCGCCTTGGGTGCGACATCTGAGGCATTTGACAGGACCCACGCACCATTGCATGCGTTATCGCCAAGATGGTAAATCTTGGTTGCATGGGCATTGACGCAGACGAGAATATCGTTTACAAAGAAGAGAAACTGTGGGATCGGGGGTAGACCATTTTCTCCACGCTGGGAAAATGGTTGTATGACTTTATTTAGAGTTTGTAGCTGATCTTTCCCGTATCGGAAATGACAAGCATTTTTTGCGATTCAAGATTCTTAAGAAGAGCTTCAACTTGCTTCTTCTTGATGCAGCCCTTGGGTTTTGCAAGATTTTGAACTGATTTTATAAAAGTATCAACAGAACTGGGACGATTATTTGAACTTTTTTTAAGCCACTTGATGATGTTTTCAATAGAAAGAATCATGTCTACTTTTGTTGTAGCCTCTGGCGTTGTTTGTGGCTTTGGCTCAGTCTTCTTTTCGGGTGTTTTTGCTTTAGTTGCAACCTTCTTCGGGGAGCCTATTTTTTCTATGGACTCTACTCGGCTGCAACTTTTCTTGCCGAATTCCTTACGGATATTTTCGATTAGAGGGTCGTATCCAGTATCCTTAGAAACGATAATGCATTCTGCGTTCTTGTCATTACTAAAGATGCGACCTAGCTCATAAGCAATATGAAAATCCAGGGCATTTTTGCCATTACCAGAAATTTGAATCAATCGGCCAAGACCTGCTGCATCCTGAATTCCAAGAACAAGTTCTGTAGGAATCTTATTTTGAGACTCTCCAAGAAAAACCTTTAAGCGAATATCTTTGGAAAGCAAGTCTTTGTAATTGCTTTCATGAACATTTTCAAAATCAACAAGAATATACTTAGACATGATTCTTCACCAATTCAATTTCCGGCAGTATAATTGGACAGAGGTCTTCTCGTTCTTTATTATGCCAAGCCACTACATAACGGATTCGTACATTTTTTACAGAAGGCGATTTCTAATCGCTAACGCATAATGTTGAACTTTTTCAAAAGATACTCATTT
>NZ_MWQG01000059.1:0-15082 GCF_002210365.1 Fibrobacter sp. UWH1 | reverse complement strand
GAGAATCATCTAGCAAGGCTGCCTAAATGCTTCCACACATGTTGATGATGCCTCATTTTTCCCCGGCATTTTCTAGATTTGGGTTATGCGAATCGGAAATCTTTTTAAAGGTCTGGCTGTGTTGCTTGCTGCAACCACTTTTTCCTTTGCAGATAGCGTGACTCCAGAAGCACTTTCTGCCGGTGGTGCCGTAACTCGTGACCGTCAGTTGACCGAAATCTCCCAGATTTTGCGTGGGGGGCGTGGTGGTTATATCGATGCCGGTTTTTACTATTTGCCTTCTGCCGAGCAGATGCCTCTAGAAAGCAAATATGGCGAACATGATGGATTTGCTTTCAGGCAACATATGGCTGGTTTCTTCTCGGGCGATGTGAGCCCCGAAAGGTATTTCGGTTTAGTCCTTTGGTTCGACCGTTCCGGTTGGGATGGCGAAGATTTCGTTCTCTTCCCCCATTATACCGATTATTCCCTGGTCCGTTCTACAACGACTTGGGGTATGGTTTATACCGATGTAAAGTCTAACGCTACAATTGCTGCCGGTATGCAGCATTCCAATGTTGAACATGTAGGAAATATTTATGCCGACGAAAGCGATTCTTTGGCATACAGCTGGGGTTATTTCCGCTGGGGCAATTTTAGCGCAAGTGGAAGTTTCTACCGTACTTCCTGGCGGAACGCCCATGTGAATCTCGACCTGGAAAGCCGTTCCGTTTATGGGGGCCGCCTTTCTGGACCTTTGACTTACTTGCCCAATTTTGACATCGGATTTTATAATGGTCATGGGGAAGATTCCATCCGCGTCACATGGGAGCAGAACCTTTTTGCCCAACGTCTGTATGGAAAGGTCTCCTTTGATTTCCCTGATGGCGAATTCCATTCCGCTTCGTTGGCCTATTATCCGGATCCTTCCCGCATGATCGGCTTTGAAGCCACTTGCGTGCGTCGCGGTGTGCGCAGCGGATTTAAGGACCTGCTGTGGGGTGGTGCCGTAGACTTATTATTTGTACGTCTGGCTTACAATTCTTCTTATGACTATGACAATTTCTTTGGTGCCAAGGGAACCTTCATTGCCGAAGTCAAGTTTGGCTTGGCCGCTCTTGATGGTTTCCTGTTTGGTCGCGGTGCCGCAAGAACGGCTCCCCTGGAAACGGAAATCCTGAAGGAGAAGAATAAGTCCAAGTCTTCTGAAGAAAGCGGTTTCTCGTTGAATCCTGGATCATCCAAGACTATCGAGGCTAAGGGTATCCGCTACGAAAAGGGAGGTAAATAATGCGATTGCAGATAAAGTCTTTCCTTGTTTCAAGGTTTGCTGTACTTATTGCGATTCTCATTCTCCCATTGGTCTTGACCGGGTGCATTTCCCATTGGTTCCTAGAATCTTCTAGCCGACTCCAGATTGAAAATGGTACCGAGGATTATTCCATTGTGCGAGTTGATATCCTGGCCAATGATGGAACGTCCAAGAAGTGGATCGACGAAGTTATCCTTCCTGGCGAAAGGAGCCGGGTGGTCGAAGAGGATCTGGTGGGGGAATTTACTCTCCGTTTCAAGTACACCAAATCCAAGGACGGTTCGGGCAAGGTTTATGCCGATGATCGCTCCTTTGACTTGGATGGGGGGAGCCTCTATATGGTTGTTGAAGCGGATGGAGACTCGCTAACCTATCGATTCCGTTAGAAATTCCCGTAAAGCTTGACTTATGAACGTTTCGTAACCTGTTGGTGCGAAACGTTTTCTGCTTATTTTCTAAATTTGCCGCCGTGCAGATTACAAAGCTAAAGATTTTTGGTTTTAAGTCCTTTGCCCAAAGGACCGAAGTGAACTTCCCCACGAAGGGTCTTACCGCCGTGGTGGGCCCTAACGGTTGCGGTAAATCCAATATTACCGACGCTATCCGCTGGGTGCTTGGCGAACAGAAGGCCGCCGCACTTCGTATGGGCAAGATGCAGGACGTGATTTTCAGCGGTACCGAAGAACGTGCCGCCATGAGCCTTGCCGAAGTATCCATCGTGATTGATAACAGCGACGGAACTTTGAATTCTGAATATTCCGAAGTGATCGTGACCCGTCGCGTCCATCGTGATGGTTCCGGAGAATACCTGATTAACAACCAGGAATGTCGTCTTCGCGATGTGCATGCCTTGCTTTTTGACTCGGGTCTGGGTTCCAGTACGTATTCCCAGATGAACGCCGACATGATCAAGGCTGTGCTGTCTGACAAGGCCGACGACCGCCGCGTGCTTTTCGAAGAAGCAGCCGGCGTTAGCAAGTATAAGCAGCAGCGTAAGGAAACCCGCCGCCAGCTGGAACGTGTGCAGATGGATATGGATCGTGTGGAAGACAATCTGCGCAGTGTCCGCCGTTCTGTCCGTCAGTACGAAACCCAGGCTGAAAAGGTTAACGAATTTAAGCGTTTGAGCAAGCGCCTCCGCGAATTGGATCTTTCTGTCAGCGTCGACAAGTACGAAGATATGAAGGAAGGTCTTTCTACTCTGGATACCACCACCAAGCGAATGAACCACGAGGTGGAAAGCGCCAAGACCAACGCAACGGTGCTCCAGGCCAAGATTGACGAAAAGAAATTGTTGATCGCCGAAGATGAAACCGCATACCGTGATTTGGAACGCGATGTTCAGAAGGCCACCATCGAACTGAACGACTTGAATAACAACATCGGTCGTATCCGTGATGTGGTGTCTAGCCTGGAATCCGCCAACGATCGCGCCCAGGAAGAAATTAGCCGCAACCAGTCCAAGGTCGAGGAATTGACCGTGGAACGTGGTCGCCTTGAAGAAGAAAATGCGGCTCTGGGTTCCGACAACGAAATGGACGAACTGAATGCCCTGCTGGAACGTGAACGGGAAACCTTGCAGGTCATGCGTGATAAGCTGGATGACTTGCGCCAGCAGTCTAGGGAACTTTCTAACCAGCGTCTGCAGGCAACCAACAAGGCCAACTCTCTCAAGAGCCGCTTTGAACGTATGGATGCCGAAGCCGCCCTGCTCCAGGGAAACTTGACCCGCTGGCAGGGGGAACTGGAAAACCTGAATAACCAGAAGAATTCTGCCCAGGACATTATCCGCGATATCCAGGAAAATATGGATAGGGCAGATGAAGATATTGAACGTCTGACCGAACAGAAATCTACCCGTGAAGAACGTCTGGAAGCCGGCAAGGCTGACCTTCAGGAAGCCCAGAAGAAGTTACAGAATCTGCGCAACGAAGAGGCTCGCCTCCAGTCTAGAATTGACGTACTTCAGAGCGTAGCCAACGAAGGAACTGATGCCAGCCGTTGGCTCATGGAGAACAAGGCCGACGTGGTTGGTGGCCTTTTGAGCGAACGTATCGAGGCCGCTCCCGAATATGCTTCCCAGGTGGAAGCCGCCCTGGGCGACTTGATGGATGCCGTGGTGGTGGCCAACGATTCCGCCGTGGTGGACGTGGTCAATTCCATGAAGGGCTACAATGTGGGCAAGGCCCTGCTGGCCCTGGCAAGCGATAGCGCTCCTGCATACACGGGAACCATTTCCGGTGAAGGAGTTGTGGGCTGCCTGAATGACTTTGTAAAGGCTGATCCCGAAATCGGTCCCTGGCTTTCTGGAATCCTTTCCCGCTACTTTGTGGTGGATTCACTGCAGACGGCCTTGAACTTCGCCCGTTCCATGCGTGACGAGGATCTTTGCTTTGTGGCACCCGATGCCATTGTCCGTACTAGCGGCCTGGTTTCCAGCGGTGCGGCGACTTCTGGAGCCTTGTCTCGCAAGAATGAAATTGCCGAAGCTCTGGAACTGCTGGAAAATGCCCAGTCCGAAGCTTCCCAGATGGAAGATGAAGTGGCCCGCATCCAGGAACTTGTGGATGAAGATAGCCAGATGCTTGCTTCCCTGGCTGATGAAATTCGCGAAAAGCAGGATATGAAGCGTGGCGGTACCGCAGGCCTTTCTATCCAGAACAATACGGTTCAGAACTGCGACCGTCGCATTGCCCAGCTTGAAAATGACATCCGCAATGCGGAAAGCAAGATTCAGGCTGCCGAAGAATCCAAGAACAGCGATGCCGAACTTCAGGAAGCTTCCGCTACGATGGAACGTGTGGAAGCCGAATACTCCAGAGTCAACGACGAACTGACGGAACAGGATACCATGTATCGCGAGAAGGAAGAAGATGTCCGCGAACTGGAACGTTCCGCCAACGACAAGAACGCCCGCCTGGCTCAGAACGAAAACCGCCTGAAGAGTATTGCCGATCAGATCGGTTACCTGGAAAATTCCATCAGGAACCGTTCCGAAGAAATGGAAAAGAATATCATCGCCATCGAAAAGAATAACGAAGATGGCCGCGAACTTGAAATCCAGATCCAGTCCAAGGATTCTGCCCTCCGCGATCTCGAAGGTCAGCGCGACTTGGCCAAGGAAAAGTTCGACCTGGTTTCTGGCGACCTTGAAGAATGGCGCTCCGAGGTAAACCGCCTCCGTGACGACATGATCGAGAAGATGAAGGAATTGAACGACGTGGGCCGCCGTCAGGAAGCCTTGCAGGCCAACCTGGACCGCCTCGTGGAACGCGTGACCAACGAATACAATTTCGACCTTTCTAATCCTGAAGACTTTGAACGTGTGGAATACAGCCAGCCCGAAGCTGACCGCGAAATTCGCGAACTCCGTGGCAAGATCAAGGAACTGGGCCCCATCAACGTGAACGTGATGGAAGACTACGAAGACGAAAAGAAACGTCTTGAAGAAGTGGAAAAGCAGTTCGACGATTTGGACCGCGCCCGTGCCTCTCTGGATCGTACTATCACCAAGCTGGACGACATCGCCCGCAAGCGCTATCTGGATACTTTCGCACGCATTCAGAAGAACTTCCAGTTCGTGTTCAGTAAGCTGTTCCTGAATGGCGAAACCAAGATGAGTCTTATCGAAAAGGTAGACGAAATGGGCAAGCCCATGGATATCCTGGACGCCGATATCGAAATTAACGTCCGTCCTACCGGTAAGAAGATGCGTGGCATCAAGGCCCTGTCTGGTGGTGAACATGCTTTGACCGCAACGGCACTGCTCTTCGCCATCTACATGGAAAAGCCGTCTCCGTACTGCGTGCTGGACGAAGTGGATGGTCCTCTGGACGACGCTAACGTGGGTCGTTTCATGGCCCTCCTCCGTGAATTCAGCAAGCAGACCTTGTTCATCGTGGTGACCCATAACAAGCGTACCATGGCTGAAGCCGATATGCTGTACGGCGTGACCCAGGAAATCAAGGGTATTTCCCGTATTGCTAGCGTTCAGCTTGCCGATGCAACTAAGTTCGCGATTTAAGACCGCTCGCGCTAAGGCCGGAGAAGATCATCCTGTAGGCGCTCGCTCTCGCAACGGCGACTCGTTAATACGAGCTGTCTTATGCTCACGTAAGACCGCTCGCGCTAAGGCCGGAGAAGAACATCCTGTAGGCGCTCGCTCTCGCAACGGCGGCTCGTTAATACGAGCAGCCTTATGCTTACGTAGTACTAAGGTTCGGGGGTGCGCCTTTGCTTAGTAATTCGGTAAAGGGCATTTTTTACGGGTGTGGTGCCGCCATCTGTTACGGCACTAATCCGTTGGGAGCCTTGTTCCTGTATCGCGAAGGGTTGTCCCCTGAATCGGTGCTGTGCTATCGCTTTGCTACGGCCATTGTGCTGCTGGCTCTGCTGATGTTGTTCAACCGCAATCGGTTCGCCATCAAGAAGGCTGAGATTCTTCCTCTTGCGGTTCTTGGATTCCTGTTTGCCTTTTGTGCCCTGACTCTTTTTGCGGCTTTCAATTACATGGATGCAGGACTTGCCTCCACGCTACTTTTTCTTTATCCGTTAGAAGTAGCCCTTATGATGGCCCTCATCTATAAGGAACGCCTAACCGCCAAAACCGGTGCCGCCATCGCTTTGTCTCTTTTGGGGATCGGTCTCCTGTATCGAGGTGGGGAAGGGGGTATGCCCCTGAGTTCCATCGGGCTTCTGCTGGTATTCCTTTCTTCTTTCACTTATGCCATTTATATCGTGTTCGTGAACAAGGCCAATTTGCAGATGGGACCCCTGAAGCTTACCTTCTACGTGATGATTTTCTGCCTGTTGTTCCTTACGCTGTATTCCGTGTGCCTTGGGTCGGGGCTTCCTCCCTTGCTGCAGTCCCCGTCTTCGTACGGGTGGGCCCTGATGCTTGGTTTTGTACCTACCGTGTTGTCTCTGGTACTGATGACCAAGGCGGTTAAGATTGTGGGTTCCACTTCCACGGCGATTATGGGTGGCCTTGAACCTCTTACGGCTGTAGTTATTGGGGTTTGCGTCTTTGGAGAAACGCTGACTATAAGACTTGCGTTGGGTATTTTGCTGGTTCTTGCCTCGGTTGTCGTGTTGGCCGTAAAGAAAAAGTGATAAAACTATCGGCATAATTACGAGTTGTAGTAATAGGACGTTTGCATACGGCCTATTTTTTTTATAAGATTAGAGTATATGGTTTTATTGAATAAAATAAAGGATTTTGCTCTTTTTGCCGGCTTTACTCGTGAGCAGTATTCTCAGGCTAGCGAACTTTTTCCGGAATCCAACCGAAAACTTTTGATGGCTTTGTCTTTTTTGCTGGGTACGGTCGTGCTTGCCCTGGCTCTGGCAGCCATATTCTGGGAAAGCCGCGGTGTCATGGTGAGCTCTCTTGCCTACATCGCCTTTTCTGTGCTGAATTACGGCATGTTCTTTATTTCCTATAAGTTTGGCGTCTCGTTCCCGAAGGTCATTCTCCCTTTTTGCTATGTGGTCTTGATTTCGTGCTACATTCTTGCGATTTATGCCGGATGTGCCCATGGGCCTAGGGGATTGGCTGTGGCCATGGCGGCTATGGTGGTTGTCCTTCCGATTTTCTTTTACGATTTGCCCCTTCGAATGATCGGGTTGAATATTGTAGGTACCGGGGCTTTCCTGGTTTGCAGTCACCACGTGAAGGATTACGAAATCTTTTTGGCGGATGTTGTTGACGTTGTTCCCTTTGCTGTGGCCGGTTGCATGCTTTGCTACGTGATAAATCGAACCAAGGTGAATGACTTACATCAACGTAAGGAACTGGCGAAGCAATCTGCAAAGATTGACGAGTTGAACTTCAGTCTCATTGCCCGAAACAGCGAACTGGAAACGAGCCTTGAACATGAACGTCTGAACTCCTCGGTGATTCGTTGTCTGGGTAACCCTTTTTATGCCCTCTACCTTTTTGATCTAGAAAAAAAGAACTTCAAGGAAATCAAGTCTACAGAGGCAATTCGTAACCTGGTTGGTGTAGAAGGGGATGCAAGACAGGGATTCTACCTGTTGACAGAAAAGACTGTGTCGGCCGAAGATAAGGCTGCCATCAGTCGTTTTACAGATATTGATACCATGCAAGAACGATTGAGGGGCAAGAACACCATTACAGAGGAATTCCTTGGGGTTTTCTCGGGCTGGAGTCGTGCCCTGATTATTCCTCTGACCTTGAACGAATTTGGTGATACGGTTGAGGCTCTATTTTGCGCACGTTCCATTAACGACGAAAAGCAGGCTTTGCTTCGTCAGGAACATTTGCAGAAGTTGAATGAGTCCATCAAGTCGGGCATGTGGAATGTTGATTTTGATGAGGCTGGCGAGATTGTCTCGTGCTACCGTAGTGAAGCCTACCGCAAGATGATGGGGTACTCTTCTATTGATGAGTTCCCGAATACGTTGGACGCCTGGTCGGAGCGGCTTCACCCCGAAGACCGCGATATTATCCTTAATTCTTTCTGGACTGCGGTATACGACAGGTCTGATCGAATTGTATACGATGTAGAATATCGAGCCAAGATGAAGAATGGGGTCTACCATTGGTTCCATGCGGCTGGGCGTGTGACTAGACGTAAAAATGGATCGCCCATTTCGATGATCGGTGTGTTTATCGATATCAATAACCAGAAAGAAATGGAACTTCAGCTGGAACAGCAGCAGGCAACCTTGCGGGACGCCTTTGTGACTGCACAGCAGGCCAGCGCCGCCAAGTCTGCTTTCCTGAATAACATGAGCCATGATATTCGAACTCCGCTGAACGCAATCCTTGGTTTCTCTAGCCTGGCCAGTACTCACCTAGATGAACGTGAGCAGTTAAAGGGCTACATCTCAAAGATTTCTACAGCCGGTCGCCACTTGCTGGAACTGGTGAACGATGTCCTGGATATGAGCCGCATCGAAAGCGGTAAGGTCAAGATCGATGAAGCTCCTGCCAGCATTTCTGCGATGATCCGTGAAATCGAGACCATCGTCAATGAAAGCTCCAAGGAAAAGTCTCTAACCTTGATTTTTGATACCAGTGAAGTTATTAACGATTCTGTCTCTTGCGACAAGTTGCGACTGAACCAGGTTCTTTTGAACTTGATGGGAAATGCAATCAAGTTTTCTCATGATGGCGGTCATGTTTCCTTGCGAGTTAAGCAGAAGGGGGCCGCTGTTGACCAGTCTGCCGCCTACGAGTTGGTCGTAGAAGATGATGGCATCGGAATGAGTGAGGAATTCCTGAAGCACGTATTCGAACCTTTTGAACGTGAGAAGACTTCGACGGTCAGCGGCATTCAGGGAACGGGCCTGGGCCTTGCCATTTGCAAGAACATCGTGAATATGATGGGCGGTACCATTTCTGTGCAGAGTGAATCTGGGAAGGGGACCAAGTTTACGGTTTCACTCAGCTTCAAGATCGAGGAAACGGTTGTTGTCGAAGAGCCTGATGTCAAGATCGAGAATATTGCGCCCAAGAGTTTCAAGGGTCTGAAGGTCTTGCTGGTAGAAGACAATGAACTGAACGCGGAAATCGCCCAGAGTATTTTGCAGGAAGCAGGCTTTGTGGTGGATACCGTGGGAGACGGTTCTGTTGCCGTTGAACGAATCCGTACCGCGGAATTGGGGCAGTATGACGTAATCCTTATGGATGTGCAGATGCCTGTTATGGATGGCTACGAGGCGACCCGCCAGATTCGTGCCATGCACCGTTCCGGAATTTCTAGCCTGCCAATTATTGCCGTAACTGCAAATGCCTTTGAAGAAGACCGCTTGCAGGCTTTGCAGGCGGGTATGGATGGTCATGTAGGCAAGCCTATCGAGATTCCAAAGCTGTTGAAAACTCTGGAATCTGTGCTTCGCTAAGTCCCAGGCGAAAACACCTGAAAGAACTACGAAAAAAAATCCGCGAGTTTGACTCGCGGATTTTTTTGTGTTCATAAGGTTTGAAGTTTATTCTTCGAACTTCTTAATAATCACGATACCGTTGTGACCGCCGAAGCCCAGGGAGGCAGAGGCTGCACAGTCGATGTTGCCCTTGACGCCAACATTGGGAACGTAGTCCAGGTCGCATTCCGGATCCGGAGTTTCGTAGTTGATGGTGGCGGGGTAGAAGGAGTTGCAAACAGCCAGGGTGGTAATGATGGCTTCGCAGACACCGGCGGCACCTACGCAGTGACCGGTCATGCTCTTGGTGCTGGACACCTTGATTTCGCGGGCGCGCTTTTCGCCCAGGGCAATCTTCAGCATGGCGGTTTCAGTCAGGTCGTTCAGGTGGGTAGAAGTACCGTGGGCGTTGTAGTAGTCGATATCTTCGGGAGTAACGCCAGCGTCCTTCATGGCGCGTTCGAAAGCCTTGGCGCAGATGGAACCATCGGGGCGGGGGCTGGTAATGTGGTAGTTGTCGGCAGAAGCGCCGTAGCCAGCCAGTTCGGCGTAGATCTTGGCGCCGCGGGCCTTTGCGTGTTCCAGTTCTTCGAGAACGAGAACTGCGCCGCCTTCACCCATGATAAAGCCGGAACGGTCCTTGTCGAAGGGGCGGCTAGCCTTTTCGGGGCAGTCGTTGAACTTGTCGGTGAGGGCGTGCATGCCGGCGAAGGCCTTGATGGAGTAGTCGGTAATACCGCTTTCGGAACCACCGGCAAGGCAGACGTCCAGACGACCGGAGCGGACTGCATCCAGGGCAACGCCGATAGCGTCGGTACCGGAAGCGCAAGCAGTTGCAATAGTCCAGGCGCAACCGTTAATGCCCAGGGCGATGGTCACGTTGGCTGCGGCTTCGTTGGGAATCAGTTCGGCCATAGCCAGCGGAGAAACGCGGCGCTTGTTGCCATCTACATACTGGTTGAAGGTGCTGTCGAGAATGTCCATGCCGCCGAGACCGCTACCTGCGATGACACCGGTGGTATCTGCGTGGAGGATTTCTTCGGTGAGCTTGGAGTCGGCGACGGCTTCGTTGGCGGCAGCCAGCAGGAACTGGGTGAAGCGGGCCATGCGGCGGGCTTCCTTGGGATCAATGCCGTGTTCTTCGGGCTTGAATTCCTTGACTTCTGCGGCAATCTTGACGGGGCAGTTGGTGGCGTCGAACAAGGTGATGGGGCCTACGCCGCACTTGCCTTCTTCGATGGCCTTCCACAGGTCATTAACGTTCTTGCCAACGGGTGTAACAGCACCCATACCGGTAATCACAACTCTTCTTCTGTTCATAGAATTCTCGTTAAAAGTTTTGGTCAAATATAGAAATCCCAGCGCATTTTACGCCGGGATTCCTTAGACTTTGTCCTGTTTACTTTTCGGCTCCGTTAGCTTCGGACTTTGCTTCTGTCGTTGCCTTTTCCTTGTCGTTGTCGCGGATGGTGGCACGACGGATCTTGCCGCTGATGGTCTTGGGCAGTTCAGAAACGAAGTCGATGTAGCGGGGGCTCTTGTAAGCAGCAGCCACCTTCTTTGTGAACAGCTGGATTTCCTTGGCCAGTTCCTTGGAAGCCTCGTAACCCTTGTGGAGCACGATGGTTGCCTTGACGGCCTGGCCGCGGGCTGCGTCTTCTACGCCAGTCACAGCCACTTCCATAACGGCAGGATGCTGATGGAGAACTTCTTCCACTTCAAAGGGACTTACGCGGTAGCCAGAGGTCTTGATCAGGTCGTCGGTACGTCCCACGAACCAGAAGTAACCATCCTTGTCCTTCCAGGCGGTATCGCCGGTGTGGTAAACACCACCTTCGAAAACCTTCTCGGTACGTTCCGGATCGCGGTAGTAGCCGCCGAATAGGCCGAAGGGCTTGCCGCCATCGATGCGGATGATGATTTCGCCCACTTCTTCAACGCCGCAGGAAGTTCCGTCGGGGTTGATGATGTCCAGGTTATAGCCGGGGGAGGGGCGGCCCATGGAACCGGGCTTGGCTTCCATCCATTCGTAGTTGCCGGTAATGAGGGTGGATTCGGTCTGACCGTAACCTTCGCGAAGTTTATGGCCGGTCTTTTCGAGCCACCTATTGAAAATGTCGGAACTGAGAGCTTCGCCTGCGGTAACGCAGTAGGTGAGGCTAGACAGGTCGTACTTGCTCAAATCCTGCTGCAGCAAGTAGCGGTAGGCGGTAGGAGGTGCGCAGAATGTGGTAATCTTGTATTCTGCCATCTTTTCCAGCATCTTGCCGGGGATGAACACCTTCATGTCGTATACAAAGACTGCGGAACCTGCAATCCACTGACCGTAGATCTTGCCCCACATGGCCTTTGCCCAGCCGGTTTCTGCAATACTCAGGTGACGTCCGCCATCTACGACGTGCTGCCAGAAACGTGCGGTATTGATGTGTCCCAACGGGTAAGTAAAGGTGTGGGCCACCATCTTGGGGTTGCTGGAAGTTCCGCTGGTAAAATAGACCAGCATGATGTCGTCATTCTTGGTAGCTTCTTCGCCGACCGGACGGGGAAATTCCGGAGACATGATTTCGTAGTCGTCGTAGAAGCTGATCCAGCCTTGACGGGCCTGGCCGATAGTCACAAGCTTTTCTACGGAGGAGCACTTGGACTTGGCGGTCTCCACTTCCTTCTGGAGGGAGGGCTCGTCGTAGGATACCACCATCTTGATTTCTGCAGCATCGAAACGGTATTCCAGATCGTGGGCGGAAAGCATGTTGGTGGCGGGGATGACGATGGCGCCAATGCGGTGAAGGGCTATGATGAAGAACCAGAATTCATAGCGACGGCGGAGGATAAGCATCACGCGGTCGCCCTTCTTGATTCCCTGTTCCTTCAGGAAGTTTGCTGTACGCTGGGAGGCACGGGAAAGGTCCTTGAAGGTGAAGATATGACTTTCGTCGTTATCGTCGCACCATACCAGGGCTTCGCGTTTAGGTTCGTTCTTTGCGTACTCGTCTACGACGTCGTAAGCGAAGTTGAAATTGTCGGGGATAGAAATCTTGAAGTTCTCGTGGAGATCTTCATAGGAATTGTAGTCAACTCGACTTAAAAAATTGTTTAAAATCATCATTCGTTCCGTTATGATTATGGACGATTACAGGTCCTTGTACATCACTTTTTCACGCATGGTGGATACGTAACGGATTAAGTTCAAAATTCTCTTTTCGCCAATGGTAAAGAAATCCTTCTGGTGGAATACCAGACGGGGAATGCCGCCGGGGAGCATCATGGTCAGGCAGGCTCTGGTCTGGGCGATTCCCAGAAGAATATCTGGGACGATGGAGAAGCTGAGAGCCTTGGATGGAATCTTCTTGATGGAGCCGTCTCTCTTGCTGTAAATAAAATGCAGGTCTTCGTAGTTGTCGAACTGTTCCAGAGCCTGTTCGCGCAGGTGACGGTTACCGAACCAAATGGGCGGGACAAAGCCAGAGGGAATGGCGTGGCTGCAGTTGGCCTTCCAAAGGGCAAGGCTGCGTTTCAGGAGGGCGATGGTGAATTTTTCATCGAGACCGGCGAATTCGGCTTCGTTGCCGGAAATCCATTGGGCAATTTTACCAACCCAAGTTCTGTTGACTGCCAGGTCTGCACGGTGATGTGCGCCGTGAATCATGATTTCGTAGCCTTCGTCAACGAACTGCTGGATGGTTGCCTGGAATTCTTCGGCTTCGGATTCCGGAACACCGCCGATGGAGGGGACCACGGCGATACTGATGGGGGAACCTGCAGCTTCAGCCAGCTTGCGGATTTGTACGGAAGCCTTCTTGAAATTCTTCGCATTGAAGTTGTGATAGCACAGAATGAACTTCTTTCGCTTGTTGCGATATTCTTCAGCAGCTTGAAGGTCGGCAATATCCTTATTGATTTCCATAATAAACCTTTGGTGTTCTCGTTAAAGATTGTCTTTGTCGAGCTTGTTGTTGACGAAAATGTGGAATGCAGCAAACAGGGCGGCTGCGACAACGGCCAGTCTGCAGATCATCTTGCTAAAGGAATTTTCCATATTGGACTCCGTTTAATTTTTTTTATAAAATAGAATAAAATGAAGGCGGAAATTCGCTTGAGATGTTTTTTTAACTTATGAAAAAGTACCTTGCAAACTCAAGGATTGTAAGTTTTTTTGTAAGTTTGTGTTTTTTTTTGTAAAATTTCGCTTTTTTTTACGGTTCACGGTTCTCGGCGACCCAAATTTTGACCGTGCTATTGCTTTCAACTATAGCGTGCAGGTAATGTAGGCCGCTAATTAGGTGTCCACGGGAGTCCAGTTCCAGGCAAACTCCATAAGTGTCGAACCGCCCCTTCTTCATCTGGATGGCGGTGGCATGAACCCAGGATTCATCGACGGATTCGTCGCTTAAGCTATTGGCGATGAGACCTCGGGCTGTTTCTGGGTCAATGTCTCTGAGTGAGCGTGTTCTGGCAGGAATCATATATGCAAAAATAAAAAATACCGCCAGTTTCTTTCTGGCGGCATCCTTTTAAATGGGCTAGTTTTTAAGTAAACTTTCGCTGAACCATTCCGAATAGATTATGTTGTAATCGCCCCCGTTGGACCATCGAGCGCTTAAGACGCTTTGGGAGGATAAGACTGTTCTGTCATTAATGATGTTTTCGCAGTCCTCGATAAGGAATTTTGCAGACGTAAAAGTGTCAAAAGAAAGATCGAGATATTTTATCTGGAGAACCATTATGGTGTCTGAAGAAACCTTGGTAAGGACGCTTCCTGTAGGTTCGTTGAGTGGTAATGCGACCACGTAGTATTTACAGGATTTATCCCTTTTTGAAAAATGTCCGATTGAATCCGTTTTAGGGAAACAGGAGGAAATATGCTTTCTATCGACGGGATAGATATTGTTGTCTATGTCTGGGTAGGGGTAGGAGCTCGTGGAATCCTGATTCGTTTGACACTCCGAATCCGAGATATATGCCATTACATGTTTGTCGAAGGACAAATCTTCTGGGTCGGCATACTGCAGTGCGAGACGATTCAGTGTATTGACCGTTGTATCAACAACGACAGGATCCGCCTTGGGGTCATGTTTGTTTGGAAGAGTTATTTCGGGCTGCTCTTGGGGCTCGGCTTCGTTAACGATCTTGCAGCTGAGGTCCATTGATTTGCTAAATGCTTTTTCTACATCATCAATGGATGTGGCCTCAGTTTCTGTTACGCAGGCGTAATTGAAGCTGTTTCCCTTAATATAAAGTGAATCTGCTATGATGTTTACATCGTCCTTTCCGCCTGTGCAGGCTTTTGACAAGTTGATAACCAGACTGTCAATGTTGGCTGCTAGATGGCGGCCAAAGAAAGCCATGTTGAGTTGTCCTTGGCTGATTTTTGCGATACCGATAATACCGGAATAATCGGGCTCGTATGGAATTACGGGACATGAAGCTTTTACGGCGTTTTCTTTTTTGTAGATTTCGATGTTTGTTAAACCTACCGAACGGCTGTCTGTTTTGGACGTGCTGAGGGTGAGTATTTCTTTCAAGTCGATGGCGATGCTGCTTGACGATTTTGTGTCGGCTTTCGGGGCAGAACTACTGCTTGTAGTTTCGTTGTCGTCGATAGGACTTCCTGAAACCTGATCGTCCGAACATGCCATGAACATCAGCAGGCTTAAAATCCCTGCGGTGGTAAAGAATATTTTTTTCATGTAAACCTCCTAACCTTAAAAAAACGTGCTTTTGGGGTTCCCCAATTGCATTTTCATCCCCGAATATACCTTCTTTTCTTAATAAAAGCTATACTTTTTTTTTATTCAAAAAATGAATGGCGCTAGTTAAAAAACACACCCTATTAGAAACTGAGATTTACCTACCTAAAAACTGTATCTTAGATACTTGGTCTAACCTAATTTTTGTTAGGTT
>NZ_MWQG01000058.1:0-16892 GCF_002210365.1 Fibrobacter sp. UWH1 | reverse complement strand
CCCTGCCGGCGGCCTTTCCGCCTGTCCCCAGGTTTGCGGGGCCTGCCCGACGAATACCCTTCAAAAAAGTGTTTTTGTTTTTATCTTTATGTCTATGAAACGAGCTTTTACGCGAAAAGATTTTATTATCACTATTGTTATCTTGGTTGTATTTTGTGCGATTACTTTGCCTAAAGTTTTGGGACTTACTTCTGGTTCTCCTGAAAGGCAAGATATGGTTTACGCCAGGAGCGCACAGAAATTGGCTGTCTTGAAGTTCAAGGAAGTTGAGCAGCATGACGGGGAGGTCCTTTACTATTACGATGCCTCTCGCGTAAAGGTTCTTGATGCTGCAAATCGTCGCGATGCAGCGAAGTTGTCCAGTATTTGACCTTATGGTTCTTCTACAAGGATGGATTATGACGGTAGCCGTACTGGTGCTGTCGGGGTTCCTGATGGTAAATTCCTTAAGATCCAGATGGATTCCACCGGAAAGATTCTGGGAATGTTCTGGGTGAAGGAGGCAGAGGTAGGAGAAGCTAATGAGAATGCCCCTGCTGAAGATTAGGGTCAGGATGTCTTAAGGGCATTGCAAAAAACGCGGGATTGTTTCCCGCGTTTGCTTTTTTAGGTGTTATGGTGGATAAGACGAATAACCGTGTGAAGCCTGCTTGGGGTTATTCCCCATGAGTGATTGCCCTAGCGGGCTGCGTTGCGGCTTGCCTGCTGGATTTGATGGATGTCTTTGTCGTTGAGAGCGTAGGCGTATTTTTCTAGGCGCAGCTCCATGAAGGTCATTTGCTTTACCAGCTTGTTTTTTTCGTTTGCCAGGCGTTTGTATTCCGGATTGCGCATCAGGGGATTTTCTTCTTGATTCGTATTTGCCATTTTTTCTTCCTTTTTTTGCCTTACGATACTTTTATCGTTTTGAAATTTTGAAGTGTCGAGTGGAAGTGAAAAAATTCTAGATTTCTCCGTTTTACTATACCAATGCATTTGCGGCATCTGTAAAGCCGCCTTTGGATAGCGATGGCTGTTACGCTATTTCTACTGCAGATGAACTTTATGGATTCAGTAGAATGTAAGTTTAGGAAATGGAATACCGTTGGTTAGGATTACTGAATTCCATTTCCGATTTGTATGTAAAAGATCCATATTTTGCAGGACCTTAATCCCGGGGTGTACTTTATTTCATCAAGGATGGGACGAAATATCAGACAAGGAAACTGCAGTTGAAATAAGTCCGGATTTTTTTTACCCGAACGAGAAAAAGGCAAGTCTCACGACCTGCCTTTTTTCAATTCATTCGTAGTAAACCGTTGCGTAAATCCTAGATCTTCCAGAGGGAAGGGATGGGGCTGGTGCTATCGTAGATGTCGTCGGCTTCGCGCATGGTAATGGACTTACTCTTGAGAGGAAGCATGCGGCGGGCGTCATCGTTGGCGGCCTTGCTGTAGGCTCCTGCCTTCTTGAACCAGCGGAGGGCTACGTTGTACATCTTGGCGCGTTCCAGGATCTTGCCGATGGCGGCGATGGCGTTACCGTAGGCTTCGCTGTCGTCTCCGGAAAACTTGAAATAGGCATCCAGTTCGCTTTCCCAGAAATCCAGTTCCTGGTAGCAGGGGAGCACTACAGATTCGCTGATGGTAACGGCGTCCATGTTGCCTGCCTTTGCGTTGGCGGCGATGGCGACGATGGCTTCTGCAAGTTCCTTGCGGCCGGTCTTCTTTGCGATTTCGAGCCAGGGGGCGATAAAGCGTGTGACGCCGTGGAAGGATTGCATGCGGGCGAGAGCTGCATCGGCATCGGCGAGGCCTGCGTCCTTGGCTTTCTTGTACCAGCCGGCAGCCTTGGCGTGGTTGCCTGCCTCTTCGCACTTTTTGCCGAAGTCGTTGGCCATGTTGCCGGATTCGGCGGCGGCGATTGCGGAGAGTTCTTCTGCGCTGCTGCCGTCTTCATCCAGTTCGCCGGCGGAGAGGTACATCTCGTAGGCGGTTTCCAGCAGGTTGGCGCGGACGAAGTATGTGGCCAGTGCCAGTGCCAGCTTGCGGGTATAGGGCGGAGTCTGGAGGGCGTATTCCTGCCAGTCGGCGGCTTCGCCTGCAGGGATTTCAGCTACGGATTCGGTGCCGGCGGCAATAGTTGCGGCATGACCCTTGGCCTGTGCAATCTTTTCAAGAGCCTTGCAGCCTACTGCTGAAGTGCTGTCTTCCACAGAGGAACCGACAATCAGTTCAAGCAGAGCCTGTGCAATCTTGAAATGACCTTGATTCTTTGCCATGACTAGGCGGCTATAATAGCTTGGGATGACTGCTGCGTCAAGATTCATAATGCCCTCGGTAAGTTTTTATAGTTTGCAGTTCTTTTCCTGCGAACTCATAAATAGAAATTATTTGTTGGCGGTTTTCGGGCATTTTTTGGGGATATCGCCATTTTTAGGGGTTCATCGGGGTTTATTGAATTAGATTTAAGTCTATGAAGAGAATTACCTCCCTGAAGATCGAGAAGCTGTTCGGTACTTTCGACTACGAAATTGATTTCGAGAAGACCGACGGTTTTACCATTTTGACTGCACCCAATGGTTTCGGCAAGTCCACCGTCCTGAAGATTATCCGTGCTGCCGCCGTGGGCAATTTCTGCTATTTTGCGGGCCTGGTTTTTGACTGTATCGAAATGAAGTTCAAGGGCACCATGGGAGACGAGTGGAGACCTAGAATGGGGCCGGGATCGGAACCTCTCAGTGACGAGGAGGCGGCAAGGCCCAAGGAAACCATATTGTTCATCGAGAAGACGGCCCGTGTCGTGGAGGAGTCGGAAGAGGAGGCCTCATCTTCTGAGAATAGCGACGAGGAGACTTTCCAGCCTTACGTTTGCCGCATCTGTTGCGATGACTTCGAGAATTTCTTTACGGATGAGGATATCGACCGTTCCGTCAGCGAGGTGGTGGGTTCCATCCAGACATTGGAGCCCATGTACCAATATATGTCAAATGGGTCCTGCAGACTTTGGAAAGACAAGAAGGATGGGGAAGTCTTCGACATGTCGGGTGTGTTCCGCAGGTACAGTCTGCACTTCCGCAGGATATTCCCGTGGCTTGTCACATTGGTGCGTCGCCTGAATTTCGAGGTGAACTACATCAGTACCAACCGCCTGTACAACGAAGAGATCGAAAGGTCGGTTTCGGGTTTCGCCGGACGCGTTCGTGGCCGTCAGATCGAAGAGGGGCAGGACCTGGGGCTGAACCCTCACCTTCTGAAGATTTTCAGTATCAGTGACGATATCCGTGCGGCTCATAACCGCTGCATGCGGGCGCAGCTCCAGATTGCCCGAAATCTTGAATCCAACTTCGTGGACCGTGTGGTGGAAACGCTGAACCAGAAAAATCGTCCTTCCGCCGATGAGACCCGCAAGAAGATTTCCTCCAAGATGACTTCCATCGCCAGGCTGGAGAAGAGTTGCAACGAGTTCGGTATCATTACTTCGGCCAACAAGAAGAAGAGCAAGAATCCCGAGACCGATGACGATTCCGCATTGATCGTGTTCAGCATGTATCTGGATGATGTGAAGGCCAAGATGGATGTTTTTGAACCGCTGATCAAGAAGCTGAAGATTTTCTCGGAGTCGCTGAAGGAACTGCTGGACCTGAAGACGGTTACCATCAATCTCTCGGACTGGGAAAGTATCCTGGGAATCAAGAATTCCAGGTCCGGTGCAGCCATTCCCCTGGATGCCCTGTCTTCTGGTGAACAGCATCTGATTGTGCTTCTGGGGCGTCTGCTTTTTGATGCCAATAATTCCGAGGCGCTGGTGATGATGGACGAACCTGAAATTTCCTTCCACCCCAGTTGGCAGGAGGAGTTTTCTGAGATCCTCTTCAAGATTCAGAACGAGTCCCGCGATGCGAAGAACGCAAGGCCCAAGCGCCAGTTTATCGTGGCGACTCATTCGCCGGCCTTTATCGGCGATCACTGGGACAAGACTGTGGAACTGGCCAAGATGGTCAAGTAGGTTCGGATGGCTTTCGAGTACCTGGAAGATTTTGGCAGGAAGCGTCCCGCTTACGACGTGAATCTGGCACGAATGCGCAATGACGCCCATTCGGATAAGATTACGTTGTTTGTAGAAGGGGATGACGACCGCACATTCTTCCGGAGTCACCTGAAGGACCGTCTTAAATGGAAAATCGAATTCGGCCCCAAGAAGAAGGGTGTGCTTGCCCGCTACCGGAAATACCTGGAAAATCCGACGGTCCATTTTGCGGTGTTCTGCGTGGATCTGGATTTTGACTTTGCCGTGGAACTTTTGAAAAAATCAAGGGATGACAGTTCGCGGATCATCGATGATGAACAGCTGCTGTATCAGCTTTTTGATGTAGACGCCTGCGCCGGCTTTAACGATCTTGAAACGTTCCTGTTCCTGTCGGATTCCTATTCTGGCATGATGGTGGAATATTATGACGATGACGAAATCATCGAGAGTATCCGTGACGGGATCAAGACGGTGGGCGTGACCATGGGGGCTTTGCGGGTGGCGAATATCCTGGTTCGCGAGGAATGGGGTTTGCCTGACGATGCCTCGATGCTGTGTCAGCGGGAGGGCGGGAATCATGGCGGCCTGAAGTTTGATGTGGACTTTATGGATTCCTTCGGCTTGCTGGACCTGAAACATCTGACTTCTGCAAGCTTGGAACTGATCGGCGAGAACTTGATGCTGGCCTTTTCGGAGAATGAATATTCTGAACACTTGCCTGCCGTTATAAAGAGGGCGGCGGAGGTCCTGGATTTTATCGAGGGCCACCCGAAATATTTTGCCAATTTCCTGCGGGGCCACGACCTGATGGATTTGCTTGCCCGTAGAATGGCCTTTGACAGGAACCGCAAGGGGAGTTCATTCAAGTCCAGGAAAAAACTGCCCGATGGCGGCAAGGTGGATTTCGAGAAATTCCGCGAAGAGCTGGAATCGGACCTTCGAAAGGCGGCAGGCGATTCCATGGAGCGGATCAAGGAATTCCCCCTGGGCAGATTGCTGAAATAATTTTTCTCCCATATTTGACATTTTAGTGTCAATCTTCGATAGTATATTTGTAGACCGAAAAAGAGTCTGGTTCTACAACGCATATTTTTTAGGAGAAGAGAGAAAATGAAGTTTATCCATACGGCGGACCTGCATATCGGTAAACGCATCTGCGAGCGTTCCATGCTGGAAGACCAGAGGTATATTCTAGCTGAAATCCTGAAGATTGTAGAAGAAGAAAAGCCGGATGGTGTATTGATTGCCGGTGATGTATATGACAAGTCTGTGCCCAGTGCCGAAGCTGTGGAAGCGTTGGATGATTTCCTGGTTAAGCTGTCCGATTTCGGTACGAAGGTTTTCGTGTTGAGCGGTAACCATGATTCCGCCGAGCGAATTGCATTTGGCGGTCGTCTCATGGCTAGCCGCAACGTTTTTATGTCTCCAGTCTATACGGGTGAGTTTGCACCTGTGACCTTGAAAGATGAGTTTGGCGAGGTGGATGTCTGGATGCTTCCCTTTGTGCGTCCGGCGACAATCAAGGCGTCCCTTGGGGTAGGTGAAGAGGCTGATGCTGAACGGGAACAGATTACTGATTATACAAGCGCCATAGGGATGGCCTTAAGCAAGATGAATCGTATTCCCGGACGCCGAAATGTTTTGCTGGCCCACCAGTTTGTAACCGGTGCCCAGGTGGATGAAGCCGGCTCCGAGGAATTCGTGGGAGGCTTGGACAATGTGGATTCCTACGTCTTTGAAGGTTTTGACTATGTAGCCCTAGGCCATATACATCGCCCGCAGAATGTTGCCGTGAATAAGTCGGGAGTAGGCTATGTCCGCTATAGCGGTACGCCATTGAAGTATTCCCTTTCCGAGGCGCCCCACAAGAAGTCCGTAACGGTGGTGGAACTTGGTGACGAATTGGAAATACGTGAAATCCCGCTAAAACCCATGCGAGATGTTCGCAAGATCGAGGCGAGTTTTGAAACTCTGGTTTCGGCGGAATTCCGTGAAACCCAGGTGCGGGAGGGCAAGAGTCTTGACGACTACATCTATGCGGTGCTTACCGATGAAATCGATGTGTCGGATGCTGCTGCAAAGTTGCGTGGGTATTATCCGAACTTGATGGCTTTGACTTATAACAATTCCCGCACGAGGAGTGTCGCTAACCTTGATTCTGAGAATGTAGACCAGAAAACTCCTGAGGAAGTATTCAGTGATTTCTTCAAGGAAATGAACAATCGCGAAATGGATGAGGATGAAAGCGAATTCGTTAAGGATTTGATTAAATCTATTTGGGAGGGCAACCGATAATGAGACCGTTAAAACTTGTGATTACGGGTTTTGGCCCTTATGCGGAACGTACCGAGATCGACTTTGCGAAGCTGGGCGCTCATGGTCTTTATCTGATTAGCGGTGATACCGGTGCCGGAAAAACCACTATTTTCGATGCAGTTACCTACGCACTTTTTGGAAAGGCTAGCGGTGAAAATCGCGATGATGCAAAGCTTTTCCGCTGCACCAATGCGAAGCCCGAAACTTCCACCGAGGTGGAGTTGACTTTTGCCTACGACGGAAAGGACTACCGTATTCGCCGCAATCCCGCATATGAAACGCCTAAGGTGAAAGGGCTGGGGATGACGACGAAGCCTGCTTCTGTCACGTTCTATTACCCTGACGAAAATGGACATGTTTCTGAAACTAGCCGTAGCGTGTCCAAGGACAGGGATGTGGCGGAGGCTGTAAAGTCGGTAATGGGTGGCCTGGACAGGGATCAGTTTTCCCAGATCGCCATGATTGCCCAGGGCGATTTTATGAAGATTCTTCTGGAAGATACCAAGAATCGACGCGAAACTTTCCGCAAGATTTTCAAGACGGAAAATTTTGAAAAGCTTCAGAAGAGGCTTAGTGAAGAGGCGGCCAGTTTCAGCAGGAATTGCGATTCCCTGGTACAGACGGCCTGCACTCATGTTTCCGGAATCCAGTGTGCTGAAGAATCGAACCTTGCTGCAGATGTTTCTGAAAAGAAGGCCATGGCCCAGAACTTGCAAATTGCGGATTGGGAAGAGGTTTGTGTCTTGCTGCAGAATCTGGTGAAGGAAGATGAGGCTACAGTCAACAGCTGCGCTGGTGAACTGGAAAATCTTAGGAGCAGGATTTCTGATCAGGATAAGGA
Organism: Fibrobacter sp. UWH1; assembly: GCF_002210365.1. NCBI lineage: Bacteria > Pseudomonadati > Fibrobacterota > Fibrobacteria > Fibrobacterales > Fibrobacteraceae > Fibrobacter > Fibrobacter sp. UWH1. The sequence goes on along the minus strand of NZ_MWQG01000058.1, from coordinate 9,727 downwards.
ACTGGGCAAGGCTAGTACTGCGGTCAATAATCGTAGTGCCTTGCAGAAAGCCCAGGAAGAACTTCCTGTGAAGGAAGCGGACCTGAATGTAAAATTGAAGGCAAAGACGGCACAGGAAGCGTTGCAGCCGGAGCGAGAGAAACTTCAGGAGCAGATTACCACCATTCAAAATTCCCTACCCCAGTATGATGGCCTGGAACAGAATCGTACGGATTTGGATGGAAAGAAGATTACTTTGGAGAAAGGTCTGGACAAGTTGAAAACAGGCAAGGCTACTTACGAGAAGAAGTATGCCGAAGTTCAGACCCTGAAGAAAGAACTTGAAACGCTTTCTAATGCCGGTGAAAACAAGGCAAGGCTGGAAGCGGAAATCAGGGAACTGGAAAAACGTCAAGCCGAGATCCAGAATGTGGGTAGGCTGCAGAAGAAATACAATGACGAAATGAAGAATTTGCAGGATGCCCAGGATGAATTCCAGGAAGCTCAAAAGGCCTATACCGCCCTTCGAGATGAATACGAACGTAAGAATCAAGCCTTCCTGAATGAGCAGGCAGGTATCCTTGCTGTTAATCTGGAAGAAGGCTGCGAATGTCCGGTATGCGGTTCCACTCATCATCCCCATAAGGCCTGTAAGTCTGAAGAGGCTCCCTCTCAGGCGGAATTGGAAACATTGAAAAATCAGGTTTCTGTAGCAGAGGTTTCTCGTAACGACAAGAATGCTGCAGCCGTTCAGCAGAAGGGTAATTGCGATAGCTTGAGGGGAACCCTTCAGGATGAATTGAACAAACTCTTCGGGGAATGTCCTATTGAGGAGGCCAAGTCCCGTGGGAACGATGAATTCCAGAAGAATCGCGATACCTTGAATGCTTTGGGTGAAGATCTGAAGGCCGAAATCAAAAAAGCGAACCGCAAGCAGGAATTGGAAAATAAGGAAACCGGAATTCCGGCTCAGGAAAAAAAACTGGAAGAATTGCGCGTTGCCAATGAAAATTTGAACCTTGACAATAATGCCGTTGCCAAGGATATTGAAGCCTTGAACAAGTCCATTTCAGAAAAGTTGAAGGATCTTGCCTTTGAAAGCAAGGATGCGGCCTCTAGTGAAATTCAGAAGTTGCGGACTAATCTGGTAACCTCCAATAAGGCTCTGGAAAACGCCGTAAATGCCTACAATGCGACTTCCGGTGATGTGGAGGCACTGAAGGGACAGATCAATGCCTTTGTGAAATCTCTGGAAGGCGTTCCCGAATATGACCTGCCTAAATTGGAAGAGGCTAGCAGACAGTTGAAGGATTTGTTGACTCAGAAAACGGAAGCCTGGAAAAATGCATCGGGCAGAGTTTCCCAGAACAAGTCTACCCTTGATAATATCAGGACCGCTGCGACCCGGCTCGCATCAGTCAGCAAGAAGCGTCAGTGGCTGAAGAATCTATCCGATACGGCAAACGGTGGCCTTAGCGGTCGCGAAAAGCTGATGCTTGAAACTTACGTTCAGACATCCTATTTCGACCGCATTATCCGTCGTGCCAATAGGCGCTTTGCCATTCTGTCAAATGGCCAGTATCAATTGATCCGTCGGACGGAAGCTTCCAATAACAGGGCTCAATCGGGCTTGGATCTGAATGTCATTGACCATGTCAGTGGGAAGCAGCGCGAAGTGAAAACCTTGAGCGGTGGCGAAAGCTTCCTGGCATCGCTTTCCTTGGCCCTGGGGCTTGCCGATGAAGTGCAGAGTTCTGCAGGCGGTATCCAGTTGGACACCATGTTTGTGGATGAAGGCTTTGGCTCCTTGGATGATGAAAGCCTGAAGTCTGCAATCCATGTTTTGCAGAACCTTGCCGGAGAGCATCGCCTGGTAGGAATTATCAGCCATGTAAATGAACTTGAAAATAAAATTGACAAGATCGTTCGCGTGACGAAAGACGAAAATCATGTTAGCCGGGTGAACATAGATGTATAGGCAGAGTGCTAGGCGCGTTGAGGTTGCCTAGCACTTCGCTATCAGTAATAGAGGAATACGTGCTTAAGGTCCTCGGCGCAATTGCTGGGACCTGAAGCCGTTTCGCTGGGGGTACTGGATACGACGCTGGAGTAGCGGCCATCTCCATCCATAAATCTGATCTTGCCATGATTGTTTGTGTGCAAGGCGCAGGACATTCCCAGTGGCGTGAGCATGGGGAGACTTTTCCAGAAGTTGTTCTTCTTGATGGAAGCGAGAAGGTTCGAGGCGTTGGCCTTGTAGTTCCTGTAGGATTGTTCCGCGTCTGCATTTGTCTGGATGAATGCCTGCCAGATGTCTCGGCAGCGGAGGTTGTGGGAGTTTCCCTTGATGGGGGCGTTATCCATGGCGAAATGGAGGGCGCTCATGAGGGCGATTTCGAACTCTCCGCTAAATTTTTCCTGTTCCTGGGCGGGGCCTGCAATAATCCCTGAGCCTGATTGTCTTTGCCTAAGTCCCTGGACTTGGGCGTTCAGATTTTGGATTTGCCAGTCTGCGTTCATCAGCTCTTTTTGGGCGTCCTCGCTGGCGGTCATGATCTCGTCGGCGATTTTCTGGATTTCGTCGATTTCGGCATCCTTCATGGCGATGGCGCTTTCCTTGGATTTCTTGAGGCGCTCCAGCTTTTTCTGCAGTTCTTCCAATTCACGGTTTTGGCGGTTGGCGGCTTGCCGGCTGGATTCTGCTGCCAGGGCGCAGGCCTTTTGCGCTGCGGTCAGCTGTTCCCTGAGACTTTCCATTTCCTGCTTTTGACGCTCGATGCGGTTCTGCAGTTTTTCCTGTCGGGTCTTTTTGGCCTCTTTTTTCTGTTGCTTGGCTTCTTCCTTGGTGGCGGGGCGGGTGATGTTGAATGTTCCGTGGGGCGTCTTGATGGTTTCCTTGATGGGCTTTGAACCTTCGATTTTTTGACCGCTAATTTTTGAAATGTTCAGCGTCCAGGAACTGTCCTTGTTGCCGAAGTAGAAATCGGGAATTTTGATTGGGTTTGGTTTTCGGAACATCGTTTCGTAGAAAATCTTGAATCCGATAATGCAGGGGCAGACGTGCCAAGGTTCTCCGATGCAGACGCTTATCTTCGGAGGCCATTGAGAGGGGATCGCGTAAATCTGGAAAAGGTGTAAAATCTCGAAATACTTTTCGGCGTCTTCTGAATGCCAGAAATTCCTGAGGTCCTCGGGCAGGAAGTGTGCTGTGATAAAGATGTTGGCGCTACAACTCTTCCCCTTTTTTCGAAGGATAACCCGGAGGTTCATGGACGGCGAAGGTAGTCTCATTTCGAAGGATTGAAATTCTGTATTGGCGAAGGTGGTGACGTCGCTCCAGATGCCGGTCTGGTCGCAGCCAAAGGTAATGAGATCTTGCAGCCAGTGGTTTGGGACTTCCTTGAATCTTTCGCGGTGGATATTCCTATAGCCCCATTGGCCAACTGTCATGGTGGCGATTTTTTCTAGCGGGAGTTCCTCAAGTGGAATTTCGATGTGGAAGGTATGGGGGATGAGCCCATTGCAATGTTGAACGTTATGATTTTTGAGTACAGTAAGGTCTACAGCAGACAAGGTGAATGCCTGTTTCATATTGCCTCTAAAAGGTTAGCTTTGTTTTTTATGCGTCCCCAAAAACAAGGATTTTTTTATTCCTTATCCTTGGGTGGTAGTTTATTCTTGATTTTGTTATGTTATGTAAAAATGACGATATAAAAAATGTGCCTACAATAATAAGCACATTTTTAGATAAATTCAATCTTTTTTAGAAAATTAGTTCATTTTGCAAACAATTGTTGCTTTTTTACGGCATGTCGTTAGGCCTGATGCCGAAGGCCCTGGCATTCTCGATCAGGATGATTTCCGATGAGCCGTCGGTGAAGTGGTCTTCTTCCTGTTCGTTCGTGAAGGTGGACATGCCCTTTTCGTAGGCGGCAGCGAAGGTGGATGGCTTACTGCCCCAGGCCATGGTGGTTTCCAGGAAGTTGTAGTTGGAGTCCTCTTCGTTGGTGGACCAGCCCAGGAAGGCATGACCGGGGATGTTGACGATGACGGTGTGCATTCCAAGGGATTCCAGGATGCTGGCGAAGAGGTTGGTGCCTTCGATGCAGTTTGCCTGCTTGGTACGGAGCACTTCGATGGGGTACTTGATTTTTTGGCCAGGGGAGCCTGCGTCGGTATTGTTGACGTAGTTGATGCCCTTGGCGCTGAGCACTTCGTATACAGCCTTTACCAATCGTGCCGAACTTTCGGTCATGCTTTCGTCGCCGTCGTAGAGCTGGTAGGCCTTTACGGATCCGTTGGGCAGCTTGGCTTCCAGTTCCTTGTGGATTGCCGTAATGGAGTCCATGTTGGGAGTTACCCATACGGCGCTCCATAGCGAGCGGTTTTGCACGTTGACGTATTCGGCGCCGTTGATTTGCATGGGGTGGATGGTAGACGGTTCAGATGAAGAATAGAAGAGGATTTCGTGATCGTTTTCCAGGGCGTAGGCGCGGATCTGGATCTGCACCTGTTCGGGGGCGGTAAGGGCAGCCAATGCCTTGTTGTTGAATTTGAGGCTGGGGGCGAAAATTCTTGTGGTGTCGGGGTTAACGAAATCGGTAACGCTGGCTGTGTCAGTGAATCCGTCGATCCAGGACTTGACGGTGATTTTCTTCCAGCGGCAGGGAATCTCCGGCTCGCTGAACGAAGTTCTGTTTTCGCAGGTGTTCTTGACGGTGATGGATACCGGCACAGGAAGCACTTCGCCCTTGGAATTGATGTAGTCCTTGTACATCAGGGGGTACTGATTGGCGAAGGCGCCGTAGATGTCCTTCTTGACGGACCATGTCCAGGCATTGAGGGTGCGGATGGCTGCCTGGCTGTAGATATCGGCGTAGACGCTGTCGTAGAGCTTGGCGTACATGGAGTCGAAATCGGCTTCCTTCAGGCTGTCGATGAGGGCTTCGCGGACGGAGTCCATCCAGGCGTCAGAAAAGGCGTTGTCGAAGAGAATCTTGTAGACGGTGTCTACGTAGGGTTCTGCGTAAAGGGAATCCCACAGGGTGCCGGTGATTTCGTCACGGATGGCGCTTGCCAGGGAATCTACGTTGACTTCCTTGGCGTCCTTGCCGTTTTTGCCATCTTTACCGTCTGCGCCGTTGATACCGTCGCTGCCGTTGTCGCCGGAACATGCGGAAAGGGAAATTGTAGCTGCGAATACGAGAACGATGCCGGCAATTTTTGCCAGACCTTTAAAAAAAGAAATCCTCATTAAACCTCCAAAAAGATTTGCCGAATAGATAAAAAATGAGAGTTTATTTGTCAAATAGGTCCGTCTGATTTTTATAACAGATGTAAAAGTTTTTACCATATGAATTTTTAATCTTTCTAAATTTTCGGTCAGATTTTTTTTAGTGAGGTCCAAATGTCTCAGAACGAAAATGCTATGGCCGGAGCCGCCAGGAAAGTCAAGTCTGTCAAGACGCAGGTTATTGTCTGGGTTGTTGCGCTGGTGCTTGGTGCCCTTTTGGGTCTGATCCAGAGTGAAGGTCTGCAGAACCTGATTAACTTCATCGCTTCTGTTTATACCCGCCTGTTCCAGTTTGTGGCCGTGCCTACCATTGCGCTTGCCCTCATGACCACTCTTTCTGCCCTGGGTGTCCAGAAGAATACCGGCCGCATTTTTGGCCGTACCATCATCTACACCTTGCTGACCACTTTTGCGGCCGCCTTCGTGGGACTGCTTCTCTATAAGATTATCGGACCGGGCAACCTGCCCATGGATCTGGTCAGTGGCGGTGCCGCCGAAGTTCCCCAGAACCTGAGCGCCATGAGCTACTATGACCATTTCCTCAGCATCGTTCCCAACAATGTGGTGCAGCCCTTCCTCAGCGGTAACGTGCTGGGTATCTTGATGGTGGCCGCTGCCGTGGGCCTGGGCCTCGCCTTTATGCCTGATTCTGATAACAAGCATGCTCTTGTGAAGGTGATCCTCGGTCTTCGCGAATTGCTGTTTACCTTGATCCGCGCTCTCGTCTGGGCCTTGCCTCTTGGCGTTGTGGCCTTTGCCGCCCAGCTTTCTGCACAGGTGAATGCCGGCGTGGTGGTGGGTTCCCTGGGAAAGTATCTGGCTGTGGTCATGGGCGGAAACGCTATCCAGTTCCTCATTGTGCTGCCCCTTTTCCTTATTGCCCGCGGTCTGAATCCGCTCCATGTTCTCAAGAAGATGAGCCCCGCCGTGATGATGGCTTTCTTTACCAAGAGTTCCGCCGCAACGTTGCCTGTGACCATGCAGTCTGCCGAAGACAACCTGAAGGTAAAGCCGGAAGTGGCCCGCTTCGTGCTCCCCATCTGCACCACTATCAACATGAACGGTTGCGCCGCCTTTATCCTGGTGACCAGCCTTTTCGTGATGCAGAACAGCGGTGTGGAACTGACTCTCGGCACCATGATCACCTGGGTGTTCATTTCCGTTCTTTCTGCAGTGGGTAACGCTGGCGTTCCCATGGGCTGTTACTTCCTGACCCTTTCCCTCATGGTGGGCATGAATGCAAACATCGGCGTCATGGGCGTGATCCTTCCGCTGTACGCCATCATCGACATGATCGAGACTGCAGAAAACGTCTGGTCCGATTCCTGCGTCTGCGCCATGACCAACAAGGATCTGAGCAAGTAAGATAAATTAAGACTATGTATAAAAAATCCAGCCCTAGATTTTTTGGGACTGGATTTTTTTAGTGAAATTTTATTTTAGTAGGTAACCGTTACTTCCCAATCCATGGTGTAGTAGGCAGAACCGTCGTCGGTCTGCTTGATGGCCTTATCAATTTTCTGTCCTACATCATTGATTGCGTAGCATTTGGTGGATGTGTATTCCTCGTCGTCAAAGAATGCGTCTTCGTCGACAAACTTGGGGCATACCTGAATGATATTAATACCCTTGGGCAATAGTACGGAAACTTCCTTGCTGCCAAACCAGTAGCCCACATCGTTACCGAGATTGATCGTTGTTGTCTTGACAGGATCCATTTCATCGATGCCGTCTTTGCTGGACTTTATGGTAAAGGAAATTCGGGGTTCGCCATCTTCCTTGTCTTTTTCGTCCATAGCTTTTAGCTGCTCGTATTTGAGCAGGTTGATGGTTAGGGTAGTCCGCGCCGTAGTGTAAACGGAAACTTCCTGCTTTGCAGGTTCCTTGATTTCTTCCTTTGGATTTTCGCCGGAATCAGAACTTGTAATTGCATCCGCGTAACCTCCTGAATTGCTGGATTTAGGAGCGGAGGCATCCTTTTCTGCCATCCATTCTCCACCGATGCACACATAGTTGTCGTCCTTATCCTGGACGTATTTTGTTTCGCCTCTGTTGCTACTGTTACAAGCGCCCAGTTCGTAAATGCTGGAAACAGAAGAATCGTTTGGTGCAGATGATGACGAATCGTCAGAACATGCTGCGAAAAATGCGGTGACGGTTGCTGCAAGTAATATTTTCTTCATAAAAGCTCCTTTACTTTGTTGTGAATGCAACCTTTTCGAACTTAAGAAGAACTTGACGACTTTTTATGAAGAATGAATTTCGTTCAAATAAAAAAGGCGTGGTGTCGTTCTTCGCTTACTTACAGACTGAGGCTCGGCAAAGCCATTACGCATAAATAAACGACAACAACCCACGCCCCAATGGGACGTGAGCGTTTGCCTGCTATCTTCTGCGTTTGTGAATTTTGCCGATTCCAGTCTAGAAGATAAGAGCAAAGCTCAAAAAATCCGGTTGCGGTTTCCCGCTATGTAAAACGAAAGTTAGATAAAATTTTTTAGTAGGTCAATAAATAGTATTAGACGACAGTGAATTTTGGACGTTGGTGGTGATAGGGATGGTGCAACCAAAGCTATCAAGGGCGTAATTATTTGCCGATTCCAGTCTCCTTGATAACCTGGTTGCACCAAATTTATGAGCCGTTGAGGGATGCTCTTGGGGCGTGGTGACTTAATCCTTGTCTCCAAATGGGCAGCAGCAGTCGAAAGAAACGTCTTCGTATTCGTTCATAAGGAAGAACTCCTCCATGCGATATTTGGCCTCTTCGGTGGCGTAGTTTTCATAACGGTTGTTAAACTTTTCCTGGTCAAAGTTGATTTCCTCCAGGGCTTCATCAATAGAAATTTCAGTGAGGGGGCGGCTGTATTCGTATTCCTTGTGACCATTCTGGAAAAGTCTTCCGTCGGGAGCGATCATCAGGTAGCTTTCTGTCATGACATCGTTGTCTTCAACGAAAATGACGTTGTTTGGTTTTTGGGGTGCGCTGAAGGCCGCCAAGAAATTGCTCAGAGGATCTTTCTTTGGCATTTTTTCTTCCTTGAGATTGTTGAACAGGAAGGTGTTGAACTTGAAATCAGAAATGCCTTCTTTTCCATCAAAAGGCAGCTGACGAAGAATCTTCCACTTGTCAATTTTCAGTTCGGCCATACGGTCCACAAGAATTTCGTTGAAGTTGTATTCGTTCACTACGGTGTTGATTTTGATATTGAGGCCAGGATTAAGAGTGCGGAGTTCCTCCAACTTTTCCTTCAACTGCTGAAAGGAAATAGTCTTACCATTGCATTCCCTGCCTATTCTCACATTGGTTTTGTGATCGAAGGAATCAATGGAAACTCCTACCTGGGAAATCAAGTGGACGAAGGGACGGATGTATTCAAGATGGCTTCCGTTGGTAATAATGGAAATTTCGAAGTCCATTTCGTGAGCCATTTTGATGACCTGCCAAAGACGTTCCTGCTGCAGAATGGGCTCGCCACCTACGATATTGAGACGCTTTTGGGTGAAGAGGCAATCTTCGAGGCGAATGCTTTTAAGATTTTCAAGTATCTTTCGGACATTGTCTGGGTTTGTCCAGATTTCCTTGACTCGATTCCATTTCGCAAAACAGTATTTGCACTTGTAGTTACAAGATTCGGTGATGTGCCAGTTGATGACGATGGTCTTGATGTTCATTAGTGGGCTCCTGGGTTTATCGGATGATAGTGCCTGTTTGAATGAGATAGTTGCGTAGATATCTGAGGTAATCTCTCTTGAAGTTGGAATAGGCGCGTGGATCGCTGGGGGTACACGGAACAGAGAAGAACATTCTCGCTCCTTTTGCGACATGCTTGATTACCGTATGTTTTCCCTTGCGAACGACTTGCCAAAGGCCTGTAGCCAAAAGGCGGTTGCAGAGGGTGTTGATTTCTTTGTCGGTTGACAGATTTGCCATTTAGAACTCCTTTCTTGGGTAAAATTTTTGCTTGAAGACAAAAATCTCCATGGACTTTTGCGGTTGCAAAAGCCTTTATCCCTCGTAAGATTGTATTGTGGTTATGTTTAGAAGAGAATGACTGCTAAAACATAAAACCCTATATGTTTTGAGCAGTTTGTCCGCTCATTAACATATAGGGCTTGAATAATTGGAAGTTGACAATAAAGATGAAACTTTATTTCAATTACTCAATTTTTACCTCATCACAGTAATTTAGAGCGAAGGTCATATAAATCAAGTACAAGGAAATCTCCATATTGTACTGGGAATAGAAATCCATGAACTTTACACTTTGGACATCGCTGACGTATGTATCGTTTACAAGGAACATGATGTTCAGCATTTTCTCAAGGCGGATTACGAAGGTTCCATTTTCGTCGTCAAGCCCTTTGCATTGAGAGTAGTCAATATCCGGATTTTTATTCGTGGCGAATTTAAGTCGCCAAGTAAATTTGTTTAACTTGCCTAGAAATATACTCTAA
>NZ_MWQG01000057.1:0-16917 GCF_002210365.1 Fibrobacter sp. UWH1 | reverse complement strand
CAGCAACAGTGTCGCCTACTACATGGGCTCGAAGGTCGCCGGCTTCGGTAGCAACAACTACGGCCTGTCGATACTGCCTGCCGGGTATTGGATAGATTATGGAAACGAACATAATAAGTTTGATGAAATAAAGGTCCAATCACAATTTTGGATGCCGCAACAAGCTGATACAGATTTGAAAGCGTACATGACATCTGTTAGTCGAAAGAATTTTTCCAGGAACTTTCCTGTTTCTAAGAAATATGGAAATTCCATTCGTTGTGTGAAGAACTACTAGTTCTTTACAACCTTCAACAAAAAAGTTTAACAAAAATCAGGGTTATGCCAAATAACCCATAGGGGGTTATTATGTCCAAGAAGAACAATAAGGGTAGCAAAAAGAAAAATGTGCTCGCTGCGTAAAAATGATGCTCACATATAAATTTTTTATTTTTGACTATGTTCTTTCAAAGTGTAGACCTAATATAACTAAGCAAAAAATGTTACAAAAAGGCCGAAAAATGTTTCAAGGAAACAAAAGTCCGTGCCTTTGAAACATAATTGATAACGTGACCCCTTGCCCCGGGATAGTTTAAGGGAAAACAAGTGAGGTTCACCATGGAAAACAGAAAGACATCCAATCTCAAGCACATTGTGCTGGTTACCCTGTCCGCTGCAATTGGCGGATTCCTCTTTGGCTTCGACTCCTCCGTGATTAACGGTGCAAACGGGGCCCTCAAGGCGCACTTTAATGCTACCGACGTTCAGTTGGCCTGGGCAGTGTCCCTGGCTTTGATCGGTGCCGCAGTGGGTGCCTATTTTGCGGGTCGCCTGGCTGATTCCTTTGGCCGTGTCCGTTGCATGTTGGCTGCTGCCGCCCTCTTCCTGGTCAGTGCCATCGGTTCTGGCGTTCCCTTTGGAATTCCTGACTTTATTATGTGGCGTGTTATCGGTGGCGTAGGCATCGGCGTTGCAAGTATCATCGCTCCCATCTACATTGCAGAAACTGCTCCCGCACATCTTCGCGGTCGTCTGGGATCCATGCAGCAGTTCGCTATCGTGATCGGTATCTTTGTGGCTCTGCTTTCCAACTATCTTATCGTGGTGAAGGCTGGTTCTGCATGTGCTGACTTTATCGGCGGCTGTAAGGCTTGGCAGATCATGTTCTGGGTGGAAGTTATTCCTGCAGCTCTTTATGGTCTCGCAGCCCTCCGTCTTCCGGAATCTCCCCGCTACCTGGTAAGCAAGGGTCGTCTGGACGAAGCCAAGGAAGTTCTGGCCAAGATTGACTCTGAAGGCGTGGATGCAGAAATCAACCAGATTCACGAAACTTTCAAGAACGAAAAGCCTGCAAAGCTCAGCGACCTTTTCGAAAAGATTGGCGGCAAGAAGCGCATCGCTCCCATCGTTTGGGCAGGTCTCGGTCTTGCAGTGCTCCAGCAGTTGGTCGGTATTAACGTCATCTTCTACTACGGCACTATGCTTTGGCAGAGCGTTGGTTTCGGTGAAAGCGACGCCTTCCTCACCAGCCTTGTGTCCAGTGGCATTAACTTGACCATGACTATTGCCGCTATCCTCCTGATTGACAAGATTGGCCGTAAGCCGCTCCTCCTCATTGGTTCTATCGGCATGGCAGTAACTCTCGGCACTCTCGCCCTCTGCTTCATCTGCGGTGCAGACGCTAGCGGCAGCCTGGTCGGTGCAAGCGGCGTTATCGCCCTCATCGCAGCAAACCTTTACGTGACCTTCTTCGCTGCCACTTGGGGCCCGGTCATGTGGGTGATGCTTGGCGAAATGTTCAACAACCGCATTCGCGCTGTGGCAATCTCTGTGTGCGGCTTGGCTCAGTGGGGCGCAAACTTTGTGGTCAGCTGGTCCTTCCCGGTTCTCACCGGCAAGAATGGAATTGGCGTTGGCCCCACCTATGTGCTCTACACTCTCTTCGCCACCATCAGCATCTTCTTTGTCGCAAAGTTCATTACTGAAACCAAGGGCAAGACCTTGGAAAGCATGTAATCAGAAACTCCAATCAGAGTCCTCCTTAAAAAGGCCCTCGCATCACATGGTGCGGGGGTCTTTTGGTGTTTTAATTAGTCATCGAAACCCACCTCTGAATGAATTAACTTTTTCTATCTTTCTTTCATATGTACGATCCTCGATTTTTACCTATCTGCAAAGAAGACCTGGACGAACTTGGCTGGGATTATGTTGACGTCATCGTGATAAGCGCTGACTGTTATGTGGATCATCCTAGCTTTGGCCACGCCGTGGTGGCAAGGCTTTTTGAGCACGAGGGTTTGAGGGTCGCTATTTTGCCGCAGCCTAACTGGCGCGACGACCTTCGCGATTTCAAGAAGTTGGGTAAGCCCCGTCTGTTCTTCGCCATCAGTAGCGGCATGGACAGTATGGTGAACCATTACACGGCTGGTAAGCGCCTCCGTCATGACGACGCCTTTACCGCTGGCAACAAGGCAGGTTTCCGTCCGGATTACGCCACCTACACTTACGCGAAGATTGTGAAGATGCTTTACCCCGATGTACCGCTTCTGATTGGCGGTCTGGAAAGCAGCCTTCGTCGCGTCACCCATTACGATTACTGGAGCGATAGACTGAAGCCCAGCATTTTGGCTGAAACGGAAGCCGATATTCTAGTGTACGGCATGGGCGAAAAACCCCTGAAGGAAATCGTAAGACTTTTGAAGAAGGGCGTTCCCTTTAGCAGCCTGAAGAATATTCCCCAGACGGCGGTTCTTGTGAACAAGGGCGAATTGCCCACACCAGGCAAGCACAAGGAACTGGGAACCACCTGGGAAGACCTGCGCCTGCCAAGCCACGAAGAATGTGTAGCCAGCAAGAAAACGCAAATCCAGAGCTACAACAAGGTGGACATCGAATGCAACAAGATGTTCCAACGCCGTGTTTTGCAAGACGTTGGCGACAAGACCGTTGTCATTAACCCCGCCTACCCGCCCATGGAATACGGCGAACTGGATGAAAGTTTTGAATACCCCTATGCACGAGCCCCCCACCCCCGCTACAAGAAGCGCGGTGACGTTCCTGCATTCGAGATGATCAAGTACAGCATCAACACCCACCGCGGCTGTTTTGGCGGATGTAGTTTCTGCGCCATTAACGCACAGCAAGGCAAGTTTATTGCCAGCCGTAGCCGCGAGAGCATTTTGCGGGAAGTAGAAATCGTTACCCAGATGGAAGGCTTTGCAGGTACCATTACGGACCTGGGCGGTCCCAGCGCCAACATGTACAAGATGCGGGGCAAGGATCGTAGCCGCTGTTCAAAGTGTGCGCGCCCCAGTTGCTGTACCCCCAATATTTGCGACAACATGAATACAAGTCATCGGGAACTGATCGACTTGTACCGCGAAGTCCGCAACCACCCCAAGGTAAAGCACCTGTTCATTGGCAGCGGTGTTCGTTACGACTTGCTCTTGCAGGAAAACTGCGATGAAAAGATCAAGAAGGAACACGAGGAATACGCTCGTGACCTAATCGACTACCACGTCAGTGGCCGCTTGAAAGTGGCCCCGGAACATACGGTGGAAGCGGTTCTGAAATTGATTCGCAAGCCTAGCTTTACGCTGTTCCACAAGTTCAAGGAATTCTTTGACGAGGAATGCAAGCGCATCGGCAAGAAACAGCAACTGATCCCTTACTTTATCAGTAGTCATCCAGGCTGTACCGAAGCCGACATGGCGGAGCTGGCCTTGGAAACAAAGCAATTGGGATTCCAGTTGGAGCAGGTCCAGGACTTTACGCCGACGCCCATGACCATCGCCACGGAAATGTTCTATGCCGAAATGAAACCGGATGGAACGCCCCTGTATGTGGCAAAAACTCCGGAACAGAAAAAGAGTCAGAAGCAGTTCTTCTTCTGGTACATTCCTGAGAACCGCCCGCAGATCCGCGCCACCTTGGAACGCCTCAAACTGGGCAAAATCGGACGTCTCCTTTTAAGCCGCACGGCTATCGCCGAAGGTAAGAGCTTCAGCCCCAGCAAGGAACGTGAAGAAAATCCGGAATTCCGCGAAAAGGATTTGCAGAAGCGAGCCGAACGCAGCAGCCTTTCCATCGTCCCGCAAAAGTCTGGCGAGAAGGGCCGCTGGGAAAACTCCGCCCGCCGCGAACGCAGACAGGCCGAATTTGGAGACAAGACCTGGACTCCAAAACACGAACGCCGTGAGGGTCGACGGGACGATTACCGTCCTGATGATCGTCGCGACAATGGCTCCCGCAATAAGTTCGGTCAGCAAAGAAGCAACACGAACAATCCCCCCCGTAGAAGAGACGATAGCCCCGTCCACTTCACGTCAAAACGAAGATTCGGTAGATGATTTTAAAGCCTTTCGGGAAATCCGAAAGGCTTTTTTCATATGGTATTCCTAAAAAAACATTACAATATTATATTAACAGTTAAAGTTTTCTTTACAAAGGATCCATTGAAATGAATAAACTTGTCACACTCACCTTGGCTGCAGCGTCCGCCATCGCCATGAGCGGCTGCGCTTCCAGTTCATCCATCAAAGTCACGGAGATCAACTCCCTTAACCACGAACAGGCCGCACATCTTCGTGCCAAGGGTGTTGCCAACATGAAGACCCTGGGTCCCGTGTTCGTCAAGACCGAAGACCGCTGCTCCCTGGCTGATATTGCCAAGTCCGCCAGCGCCAAGTACAAGAACGTCTCCGACCTGGTGAACATCCGTATGGAAGAAACGGAACAGGTTTCCGGATCAAACACCACTTATTCCTGTAAGTCCTCTGCACTGGCCGTCAACTACCAGATCGTGACTCCGGAAGAAGCTAAGCAGTGGCGCGCCCTCTTTGCCGAAAAGAGCGAGACCGTTATTGAAGAAGCTCCGGCAGAAGTCGCACCCACCGCAGTGCCCGAAAATCAGGATTACGAAAATACCGAAGCAGCTGAACAGCCTGCAGAAACTGAAGCCGCAACTAACGGTTTCTACGTAAGATAAGACGAAAGGAAGGTATTCACTATGAAAATCAAAGCTCTTTTACTCGCTGCTCTCAGCACTCTCATGCTTTCCGGTTGTGCACTGATCAAAAGCAACAACACTAAGGTTATCAGCCCCATCGAACCGGTAAGCAACGCCGCCTTCGAAGCTTACGGTAACGAACGTATCGATGTTCTGGGCATGGCAGCCACCAAGGCAGACGGTCCCTGCTCCGCTGTGGAATTCTTCAAGTTCATCACCAAGCTCTACCCCGATGCAGACGACATGATCAACGTCCACATGGAAGAAACCGAAATTACCAGGGGTTCTACCAAGACCTACAGCTGTAAGTACTCCGGTCTGGCAATCGCCTACACTCCGCTGACCCTCAACGAAAGCATCGCCTGGAAGAAGTCCGAACAGGTTGAAGAGAAGCCTCTTCCCGTAAAGACCGAAATCAAGGAAGTTCCAGTTCCTGCCTGCACTCCCTGCGCATGCGTTACTTGCGGATGCCAGCCCTGCAGCAACATCAACCCGAACAACTACTACAAGCCCGAAAACTAATCCTGATTCCAGATAGAGAGATATTCCCATGTCTAAAAAGATCATCGTTTCTACACTCCTCGGTGCAAGCCTGTCCTTTGCCACATGGGGATACTTCCCTCTGCAGGAATCAGATAAGGGCCTTCAGGTAAAGGCAAGTTTTAACCTCGGCACAGGTGATAACCCCATCGCATTCGGATTGGGAGCAAGGTATGTTCTTGGATCCTCTTTCGAAATTTCCCTGATGGATATCGGTTTTGTCTCCGGGGATAAAATTCCCCTGGATCTTGAGAGTTATGGCGACAACGAACTTCCCACCAACTCCGGATTAATGAATCCCGTCTTGGGCGTCCGTTACCAGTTTACAAGAAAGTTCGGGGCCTTTGTCGACCTGGCCATTCCCTTTGACTCCCAGGAATTCGCTCCCGGTTACATCTACTTGGGCATTCAAAAAGCCTTTACCCTGAACAGGCATTTTGCATGGGGAAATGAAGTCGGTTACAAAAGCTTTTTCGCAGTCAGCAGCGAGACTTACTACGGCGACACAGAAGATGTCACAAGGGGATCTCAAGTTTTGGTGGCCACAGAGCTGGACTTCAACAAGAATCCTAATTTCATCTGGTTCGTAGGCGGCAAGGCCTCTTGGAACATTTCCGAAACCAATGGCGAAGCTAGAATTGACGGCGCCCACAATCTCGGTGAAGAGGGAGATACAGGTATCGACGTCTTCGCAGGTGCAAGCTACAAAATCAACCCAAACCTCGCCATCGAAGAAGAATTTTCCATGACACTCCTAGGAAGTGGAGAATTCGACAAGTCCGGCTTGAACTTTAAAACTAGCGCAAAATACGCTTTTTAGAAAAAGCCCCCAAAGGCATCATTTTAAAGTAACCTCGACACAAAAATACCCTATTCCGGTACTTATTCTGCAATTCCGGGATTATGTCATACAATTCTAGACTGCTCTTGCCCTTTAAATACCCCATGAAACTCGAAACGGAAAGTTTCGGCGGTATGGCAACCAACATGTGAATGTGATCAGGGCAGACTTCAGCCTCAATTATCTCCACATCTTTCCATTCGCATAATTTTCTAAGAATTCTTCCCACAAGTTCTCTTTTCTGATTGTAGAGAATCTTCCTTCTGTACTTAGGCGCGAACACAATATGGTACTTGCAATTCCATGTGGTATGAGCAGTCGATTTATTTCTATCATTCATTTTATATCCTTTGATTTTATTGTGATGCAGCTTGCAGACCGCATTTCAATATTAATCAAAGGATTTCTTTCTCCCATGACCGCCAGAAGGCTTTTACGGAACTACCGGCCTAGCCGGTAGTTTTCTTTATACAAACACCCTCAGCGTCTCACTCAGGAGCGTGCAAGCACGCTCCACCACTCACCAGAAATTCTTTCCTTCTGGACGGTGAAGCCGGCTTCTTCAAACCATTTCAGGATGTAGTCCTTTTCGGTCAGGAGCTGGCCGGAAATGATGATCTGGCCACCGGGAGCTAGCAGGTCTTCCATGTCGTCGCGCATGGGCCACAGTTCGCTGCGGATCATGTTGCAGAGCAGCACGTCGAACTTTACGCCATCCTTGAAGGAATCCAAAAAGCCCAGCACGCATTCGCTGAGATCAAAGCCGTTACGTTCAAAATTTTCGGTAATGCAGGGAATAGTCAGCGGATCGATTTCGGTTCCTACGGCAAGCTTTGCACCCTTGCGGCGGGCAAACATAGCCAGGATGCCAGTACCCGTACCGATGTCCAGAACGGTCTTTCCGTTGAAATCGATTCCTTCCATCAGATGGGCGCAGCTGCTGGTGGTATCGTGTTCGCCGGTACCGAAGGCGGTCTTCGCCTCAAGTTCCAGAACAACGGTCTGCGGATCTTCGGGAGTATATTCAACCCAAGGCGGACGCACCACCAGATGGGGGCTCACGGAAACAGGCTGGGCACGGTCACGCCACCACTTGTCCCAATCCTTGGCTTCTTCTTCGGTGACTTCAAAATGATACTGGGGGAACTCGGCCACAATACGGTCGCGTTCTTCCTTATCGCCGGTATAGAAGCAGAAGTCGGTACGACCATCTTCCACCGGATCCAATTCTTCGAGAGTAGCAACACCGGCTTCAAAAAGCAGGTAGCTTGCGATTTCATATTCTTCTACCGGGCAGTAGCCCTGTGCCTTATACCAAGTATCAATTTTCTGCATGGTTAAAATTTAATATTTTTTCGTCAATGCTTTACATCCACCAATATCCCGACTGGACTAACTTCCGTTACAACCACCAAAGTGTTGCCGACGCTCTGGGCCAGACCCGATTTTTGGAGGGTAAGCTGGTCGGTACCGCAGACCTGGTGAGTTCATCAGAAGAAGAAACGTCCATTCTTGCGCAGGACATTGCCGCCAACTTTTCACTGGATGGATACGTCCTCGACGCAGAACAGATAAAGCAGGAAATCGCAAAGAGAAATGGCGCCGTAGACGCCGTCCGAAATATTCTGGGCGCGCTGCAGAACGCAAACTCGCCTCTTACAGAAGACCGCCTTTTCGCATGGCATGCCGCCATCGGACAAAACAAGGTCCGCAAATTCCGCAGCAAGGAAAGTTCGATCCGCTTTCAGGACGGCGATAAGAACCGCACTTTCGTCGGCGTGAGTCCAGACCGTATCCCCCACGAAATGGAACGTTTTCTGAACTGGTTCGAGACCGCCTCTGTAGACGGAGCCATCAAGGCAGCCATTGCCCAGTTCTGGTTCTTGACCATTCGACCTTTTGACGACGGCAACGGACGAATCGCCCGCACCCTCAGCGCCATGCTGCTGGCCCGCAGCGAAGAAACCGCCCGATGCCAATACCCGCTGAACAAACTTTTCGCAGAACACCGCGACGAATACAGGCGCATTCTATCCCAAGCCCAGGCAGGCAACGGCGACCTTACGGAATGGATCCTGTTCTTCCTTAAAAACTTGCGCGACTCCATTGAAAGACGTCTGACAGAACTTGCGCCAGCATTAAAGAATATGCAGGTCCGTCTGAAGTTCAGCCAGATGGACTTCACCCCCCGTGAAAGGCGTTTACTTGAAGCAGCCCTTTCAGGCGCATTGAGCGTTCCTTTTTCAGTCAAGGAAGCCGCAGCCCTTACAGATGTAAGCCACGACTCCTCTTTGCGAGACATTCAGTCCCTAATAGAAAAAGGCGTTTTCAAGGCCGAAAAGAAGGGCGGACGTAGCCAGCGCTATTCCCTTTTTTAATACCCTTTTTAGTTAGACGTTCTTCTTTTGCAGTCACACCAAAAAAAACTGCAATTCCAGTATACAATTATAAAACTCAAAACGATATACTCTCGTGGGGAGGGGATCCCCGTTCTAGGTTTTCAGACAGGGTTATATCAAGGGTTTTATGACAGTCAACACAAACAGCAACATCAGCAGCACCAAGTACTTCAACAACATCCATTCCAAGCTGGAAAAGGGCGGCGAAATCAAGCGCCCGGATCCGGTAGTCTTTTCATCACTGAAAATTCTGGAGTACTGGATTCGAATTCTGCAGCAGAATCCCGAATGCATCAACACGTCCGTGGCCATCCGCCTCATGGACGAATCCCACACCATGAAGTTCACGGAAGACGTGGTCAAGATGTTCATCCCGTTGCTCAAGAAGAAGGGATCCAAGGCAAAGAATTCCAGGAAGAAATCCGATGCCGAAGCACTCAAGGCCCTGCTCAATTCAGACGCAGATGACGACGATGACGGTTTCCGTACCGACATTTGCAGCGGAACATTCCTCCGTGCCATCAAGCGATTCGTCGATGAAGACAAGCCCGATTGTCATGTCAAGGCGGTAAACAACTTGCTGAAGGTCATCAGCAATACGGATTCCGACGACATGCATCCTACCCTTTTCCAGGAACTGCAGCGTACCATCGGCGAACATTTCACCAATTATGCCATGAGCACTATCAAGAAGGGCATCAAGAAGAACGATTCCTCTTTTGTAAGGGTCCAGAAAGTCAAGGATACTTATCGCCTTAACGACGATGAGTTGGAAATGCTTTTGTACCTCTGGCTCCGCGACAGCCCGGATCTTGAAATCCAGGAATCGGAACGTTCCATTTTGCGTCACCGCCGTTTCCGCGACAACGACAACAATGTGAATAGCCTCATGAACATCGCCCGCGCCACCGGTTTCTCGACGGAGCGCATCACGGAACTTCTGGGAAAGAACAGCGCCCTGAGCCGATTGAATTTGCTGAGCGACAACCTGGATTTGCCCAACGAAGTTTGCAAGTATCTGAGCGGCTACAGCGATGGTGCCCAGATGAAGGCATTCTCTGCAGCAGAACCGGCCACCGTCAGCTTTGAACAGCTCCAGGGCAAAAACCCCGATGCCCGCCTGCTGTTGACCATGCTCAAGAACCATGACCGAAAAAGCCCGCTGAACGTCTTGCTGTACGGTGTTCCCGGCACCGGCAAGACAGAGCTTGCAAAGGCTTTAGCCGCAGAGCTCAAGGTCCCCCTTTGGGAAGTGAGCATCGACGTGGATGATGAAGAAATCGGCGGACGCCGTCTGGATTCCCGCAACAACAATCTTCTGCAGTACCGCCTTCGTGCCGTCACCCTGGCCGACTGGCATTGCGAAAAGAATCCTGGAATTATCCTTGTAGACGAAGCGGACATGGTGCTGAATTTTGGCGAAAAAGGTTCACTGAATCACTTCTTTGAAACATTGCACACACCCGTCATCTGGATTTCCAACAAGACGGGATTGGTAGAAGACAGCACCCGCCGACGCTTCGACTTTTCCATGGCATTCAAGCCTTTGGCAAAAGATGAACGTCTGAGCGTCTTGAATTCCGTTTTGAAAGCCCAGGAAGCAGAAAGCCTGCTCACCGACGAAGAAAAGCTGAAACTTGTGGTGGAATATCCTGCCATGGCTGGCGGCCTCACCTTGGCCGTACAGCGCACCAAGAGTCTTATAGACTGCGGAGCCACCGGTGCTGCAGACAGCTACAAGACGGTCGCCAGAATTCTCAAGGCACATACACAGCTCATGGGAATCCGCAATGGAAACTTGAAGGACGTCGAAAGCCATGCACCCAACTACTCCCTGGAAGGTCTGAACATCGAAGGTTCCACTCAAGAAATTATGGAAGTGGTTCACAACTACGATCAGGTCTGGAACACCTTGGAAGAAGATGACGCGCCCAACTCCCTGAACATCCTGCTTTACGGTCCTCCGGGAACCGGCAAGACTGAATTCGTTCGCTACATGGCCCGCGCCCTCGGCCGCAACCTGATTATCAAGCGCGCCAGCGACCTGCTTGGAATGTTTGTAGGTCAGACCGAAGCCCAAATTGCCGCCGCCTTCGAGGAAGCCAATCGCACCAAGTCCATTCTGTTCTTCGATGAAGCAGACAGCCTGCTGAATGACCGTGCCGGAGCATTCCAGAACCACGAAGTCAGCAAGGTCAACGAACTGCTGACCCAGATGGAAAACTTCAAGGGAATCTTTGTGGCGGCCACCAACTTCGAAAAGCATCTGGACCCGGCAAGTTCCCGCCGTTTCTCCCTGAAGCTGGGTTTTGATTACCTGAAGCCCGCCGGTGTACGTCACATCTGGAACGTCTTCTTCCCGGATACCGTCTGCCCCGATTCCGTGGCACAGATTCCCATGCTCACCCCCGGCGACTTCAACGCCGTCAACGGACGCCTTCGCTACTTCCCCACCAGCAGCAAGACTCCCGACCGCATCGAAGCCGAACTCCGCAAGGAATTGCGCTGCAAGGACGACAAGGCCGGAAGAACCATGGGGTTCTAAAAATTCCCATATAACTCCGTAAAACCAAAATCCCCGCAGAAGAAATTCTGCGGGGATTCATTTTTACCCTTGCGTCACCAGGTGGACAATCAAGGTGATTAGCCCACCGACAACAACACCGGCCAAAAGGATCAAGGCCACCAACATCCACTTGATGTACTTGACCAGCTTGACCATGAGGGCATCCTGATTCTTGGCAAATTGCTGGTAGGCGTTCAAGGCAGCCATAATGGTAAAGCCCACATCGTCCATCCAACCCAAAACAGGAATCGTATCGGGAACAGCATCAATGGGCGAGACGTCGTAAGCCAGGGCCAACATGGCAATAACCACGGAAAGAGCCTTCCACACAGGAGATGCGCCCTGCGGGTCCATAGGCTTATTGGACGATTTGCGGTTCAGTTCTTCGGCGTCATGAACTTCGCCTTCATAAACTTTTTCCTTTTTCATTTTTATCCTTCTTGATAAAAAATCAGACTTTCTTTTTTTGAAAATCTATATACAAAATTTTCCCCTAATACAATAAATAATAAAAGTTTCTTCTAACCTGTTTTAGAAAAGCGGGGCGTTTCAAACAACGGGCATGAGTCATAGCCCAGATTGTAGGGAACGAGAGTCCACAAAGTTTGCAGTAAAATTTAGGCATGAAATTATCCTTCTTGCTGTTAATATACACGCATTATTCACGAAGTGGATTCTCCTACAAAAAAACTTGCTATTAAAGAAAGAACCTCCGGCCAAAAAAGCCGGAGGCCTTTTCACCACAACACAAAAGGTGAAATATGTGGATGGGGCAAAGGATTTGTCTAGCGCAAAGAAGTGTTTTACACCATGGTATTCTTGAAGGCTTCGTAATTGGCCAAACTGTACTGGTTACAGTAAACGGCGAATTCAATGGCAGCAAAACGGTTCCTGTATTTTTCGACCAGCTGGCGGTATGCCTTCGCTACAACCCGAGGGTCATTCCTGAAGGCGCCACAGCCGAAAGCCCCCAGAACAAGAATCTCAGCCTTATTGGCCAAAGCAACCTGGATAATCTTTTCGCCACGTTTCAAGTGAAGTTCAAACAGTTCCTCTTCGCTAAGGATCCAAGGGGCAAACCACAAATTTGGAGCGGCGCAGGTAATTACATCAACCATGGTCCAGTCCTTCTTGGGAAGGCGCTTGGGTTCCTCCACATCGCTCTTGATAATGGCCACGTTGGGAACATAAATGCAGGCGTCAGTATAAAGGTGGTCGCTGCGCTTGCGATGGAAGCGGTAATAATTCTTGACGAATTCCGGACGGGTCAAGACAGGGTAAAGAGTGGAACAGCGGCACAGGCATTCTTCCTGAGCGAAGGCACCATCGGTCACGCCGCCGCCGGGGCTTGTAGCTGAGGCAAAGTTCAGCACTGCAATTCGCTTTCCCGGGAACTTTGCCTTCAACTTTTGAGCCGCCTCAAAAGT
Source organism: Fibrobacter sp. UWH1 (assembly GCF_002210365.1). NCBI lineage: Bacteria > Pseudomonadati > Fibrobacterota > Fibrobacteria > Fibrobacterales > Fibrobacteraceae > Fibrobacter > Fibrobacter sp. UWH1. Next base: position 4,157 of record NZ_MWQG01000057.1, on the reverse strand, counting down.
GCGGTGGCGGGAGACAGAAACCGCGGCGTCTGCGGAGGCATTTTTTTCGCCAGAATTTTCCGATGGGGTTCCCTCGGCAGCCAGGCAATCACAGCTTTCGCCTGCAGCACAGGGCGAGATTTCCACAGGTTCACCTTCCATATAGAGCTTAGCCCCTTCCCCAGAAACTTCTACAGACTTCTTAAGGGCTGCGTTTTCCTGAATCATGTTCAGAGTGTCTTCAAAAATTTCAATCAGCTTGTCTCTTGTAGTCATTTTTCTCTACTGTATTTCAGGTTCAACAAAAAAGTTCACAATTTAAAGTACAGCTTACACGGTCCACATGCGAATGCGGCCACTTTTTTCAGCATTTTCATTTGTAATGTCCGATATAATGATGTTGGTATCATCCTTAGCGCACCCGGAATCGTAGAAGCTTTCAACAGCCTCGCTGTATTCCTCAAGGGTCAAACTCTTGTCATGCTCGATCTGGACAAGGAATCCATTGGAGTCAAGCCCCTGTTGCTTAAAAGTTTCAGTCAGTTCCTTGGCGCAGTTGATTATCCACTTTTCACCATTTCCACAAGTTTCCAGACAAGTCAAACGGCGGCGCGGCCTATTCAACTTGATTACAGCCAGGAAATCTGCGAAATCCACCATAATCATTCCGCGGCTCTTGAACATCTGCACAAAATTCACAATGCGTTCCGCAGCGCACTCACCATCGTTCATGACGTGATAGAAATCCACAGACTGTTCAAGAAGAGAGCGATCCTTTTCGGCGTCAAAAGACGGACTTACAACAAAGGCGCCAACAGGAACCCCACTTTTCAAGGCCCTTTCACCCATTTTTACCACAGAGGTTTCACAGTTACAATCTGCGCCTGCCACCAGAAGCAACAAGCCGCACTCATTGCGGTCCATGACGAATTCCATATCCGCGGATTCTTTTTCTAGGTAGCATTCCACGCCCGACAACCCCAATTGTACCACCTTTTTGCCGACGGAATCCGCAATTTCGGAGCCAATTTCGCCAAAACCAACAATTTTAACCTCAGGATCCATAATTAACCTCGCTATGTATATCGTTTTCAACCGGCAAAATGTCTAACAAAAAAATTGTGTTTTTCTCGACCAACGAGTTTTTGTATATTACTCCCCGTAAAACGAGATTAAAATGCTTGATAAAGAAGTTCTAAAAACCGTCAGCCGTATTGAATTGAGCGTTCGCGGCACGCTGGACACGGTCATGACCGGCGCCTACCATAGTTCCTTCAAGGGAAATGGTATGGAATTCAGCGAAGTCCGTGAATATATGCCTGGCGATGACGTGCGAACCATTGACTGGAACGTGACGGCCCGTACCGGCACCCCCTACGTAAAAAAGTTCATCGAAGAACGTGAAATGACCATGCTGCTGATGGTTGACGCCTCCAGCAGTTCCGAATTCGGAAGCGGAAAGCAGATGAAGGGCGAAGTCATGGCCACCCTCACGGCCCTTTTGGCTTTTGCAGCCATCAAGAACAATGACAAGGTGGGCCTGCTGATTTATACCGACCAGGTAGAACTTTTTATTCCGCCGGAAAAAGGCCGCAAGCACGTACTGCGCCTGATTCGCGAAATTCTTTACTTCAAGCCCCAGCACCACGGCACCAATACCCAGGTAGCCCTGGAATATGCCGGCAAGATTTTGAATCGCAAGGCCGTTGTGGTGGTGATGAGCGACTTTTTGGATGAAGGTTTCGAGAACGCCTTCAAGATCCTGCGCAAGCGCCACGACGTACTTGCAGTCTCCGTGGTGGACCCCCGCGAAATGGAATTGCCCCCTGCAGGCCTTGTGGAATTGGAAGACCCCGAAACCGGCGAAACCTTGCTCATTGACACCGGAGACGTCGCCTTCCGCGAAGCCTTCGCCCGAGAGGCAAAGCGTCAGGGAAAGCAGACCAAGGATTTATTCCAGCGCATGTCCATTGACTTTGTTCGCATCGAGACCCACGACGACTTCAAGGAAACCGTGGCCCCGCTGATTGAGCACTTCAGACGTCGCGCCAAGATGGCACGCAGCTAACAGCGGAGTTATTCAACACAGGGTCGATAGCCCAGCAGTTTCAAGCTGTACAACGCCGTCCCCTTGCTAATGCTGCGCACGTTGGTAGCGTATCCAAAAATCTTCCGCAGGGGAATATCCGCCTTTAGGAAGTGGGTACGTCCATCGCCACCGATTTCCTTGACCCTTCCCTCACGGGCCTGAATATCGCTGGTAATATTACCGGCAAAGTTCACCGGACATTCCAAAGAAAGTTCCATGACCGGTTCATAAAGTTTAATGTCGGACGGCTTGAAAAGCTTGGTAACCGCATCGGCGCAAGCCTTCTTGATCATGGGCGGCAGGGCATTTTCGGTCCAGCTGAATTCCAGGACTTCGAAGCGGACACCCACCAGGGGGCCCTTGCCCAGCACACCAATTTCAGCCGTTTCCAGAAGTGCGGAACGGACACCGGCAAGAATCTCGCGAGGAGCCGTTTCCAAAAATTCTGCGGTTAGACGAATGTCGTGATTCTGGGGCAGCTCTGCGGAATTTTCCACCACATCATTTTGAATGGGGGACGCAGATAGTTTAATGCTAATTTTATGGGGGCCAAGCTGGAAGGAATTTTCTACAGCATCCACTTCATGGGACAGGCGCTCCTGCCAGCGGACCTCGGGATCGCCGGCCTGAACTTCACAACCGAATTCACGACGGAGACGGGCCAGCAGAACATCCAGCTGGACTTCGCCAACCGTATGCAGATACCAGAAGCCACCATCGTCATGAACCACGCGGAAACTAGGATCCATGCGGCTCAAGGTATTCAGGCTCTTTTCTACATGATGGTAGTCGTCAGTAGCAAGACATTCTACACGGGTCTGCAACAAGGGCTGGTAACGGTCGCGGATGTTTTCGCCCTTCGAATCTTCTTCGTCTTGCAGAAGATGGCCATCCCGCATAATGACCTGACCCAACTCCGTTTCAAAAGGTGTACGCATGGCGTAAATGTCACCGGCACGGATTTCTTCTACGGGAATCAGAAGGTTGGCCTTCAAACGTGAGAACTCAAAACCTGCAGGCCATTCCTTCCGCTCCATGTCGCAGTGGGCGCGGAACAGGGAAATCTCCCCCACGCCCTTGAAATGACGCAGACGGATAACCTGGCCTAATTCCCGTTCATCAAACTGCGGTACCTCGGGCAAGAAAAAGCTCAAGGCTGTCACAAGACTGCGCACGCCAAAGCCCGCCATGGCAGAACCCGCATAGCAAAGCGCATAGTCGGAATCCAGGGCAAGACCTTTAAGACCGCGAAGCAAAGCCTTGGGCGGAACCGGCTTACCTTCAAGGGCCAATTCCAGAACTTCATCATCGAAGTTGCTAGCGAATTCTACCGCTTCCTTATAATGCTTGGCCAGCAAATCGGCGCCGGAACCGTTAGATCCTTCACTTCGTTCAGAGGAAGACCCTTCAGAAAGAACATCGGCAGAGTCCACCACTTCTTCGCCACGGTCTGAATGGACCAAGCGACTCTTGCTCAGCACATCGAGCACACTGACCATCTGACCGTTCTCATATTCGGGAACCGTCATCAGCACCGGACGCACACCCAGGATCTCTTCTACGTTAATGAGGGTCTCGTCCAGAGAATAATCAGGATTGTCCAACTTGTTTATGTACAGTATGGTCGGCACACCTGCGGCCCGTAATTTTTTAAAGGCGGCAACCGTCTGAGTTTCCACTCCACTGGCAGCACTCACCACCAGCACAGCCCCTTCTACAGCCGTCAGGGCCATATCCACTTCGGCGCCGAAATCCACATGGCCCGGAGTGTCGATAAAATTGAACCAGGTATTTTTCCACTCGAAATGAGCCACCCCACTTTCGATAGTGATGCCTCGTTCCTTTTCTTCGGGCAGATAATCCATGGTGGCAAGACCTTCTTCCACCTTACCCGGGCGACGCACTTCGCCAGCAGCAAAAAGAATACGCTCGGAAAGGGTCGTCTTTCCCGCATCGACGTGGGCCAAAATGGCAATATTTCTTATGGGTTGCATATCACAAAGGTAGTAAATCAAAAAAAATCATTTATATTTTGAGGCATCATCAACATGTGTGGAAGCATTTAGGCTGCCTTGCTAGATGATTCTCT